>NZ_JBFUJD010000061.1:0-34517 GCF_056401555.1 Caulobacter sp. P4_E5 | reverse complement strand
GAGTAGGAGGCGACCTTCCCAAGGTCAGCGATGGGGGGGGTGGCGGCCATCCGGAATCCCTCTCTCTSAGAGAGAGGGGTTTGGGAGCGCCCGCCAAGGCTCGAAACTCGCCGCGCGTGTCGCGCCGCCAAGCGGACATCCGGATCATACGCCGCTGCGCTTGAAAACGCCTCGCGCGTCCTACGACAGGGACGTCGCGGAAACCCGCCCGCTTCTGCTATCGATTGAACCGCGGGCTTAAGTCCCGTGCGCGGACGGGGCGGTGGTTCAGAACCGGCGCTTGCGCGCTGATACCGGTAACACTAAGCTCGCCGGCAACTAGAGGTCCGACAAAGGACCAAAGGGCATCAACGGGCCGGAGAGGCCCCATGGGGAGGAAACCTGTGGCTTCAGTATCCAACGCTGGCCCTAGCGCCGGCATGAGCGCCGATGGCGCCAAGGTCAACATGGCCTTCGTGGCCGCCATCGTCGCCGTCGCCACCATCGGCGGCTTCATGTTCGGCTACGACAGCGGCGTCATCAACGGCACGCAGGAAGGCCTGGAAAAGGCTTTCAACCTCAGCAAGCTGGGCACCGGCCTCAATGTCGGCGCGATCCTGATCGGCTGCGCCTTCGGCGCCTTCGCCGCCGGCCGGCTGGCCGACGTCTGGGGCCGCCGCACCGTGATGATCATCTCGGCGCTGCTGTTCCTGGTCAGCGCCCTGGGCACCGGCGCGTCGCACACCTCGCTGGTCTTCATCCTGTTTCGCCTGATCGGCGGCCTGGGCGTCGGCGCGGCCAGCGTGCTCTGCCCGGTCTACATCTCGGAAGTCACGCCCGCCAATATCCGCGGCCGCCTGTCGTCCGTGCAGCAGATCATGATCATCACCGGCCTGACCGGCGCGTTCGTGGCCAACTATGTGCTGGCCCACACCGCCGGCAGCTCGACCGCCCCGTTCTGGATGGGCCTGCCGGCCTGGCGCTGGATGTTCTGGATGCAGACCATCCCCGCCGGCGTCTTCTTCCTGTGCCTTCTGGGCATTCCGGAAAGCCCGCGCTACCTGGTCGCCAAGGGCAAGGACGCCAAGGCCGAGGCGATCCTGTCGCGACTGTTCGGCGCGGGTGAGGGCGCCAAGAAGGTCGACGAGATCCGCGCCTCGCTGGCCGTCGACCACCAGCCCAAGTTCTCGGACCTGCTGGACCCGACGACCAAGAAGCTGCGCCTGATCCTGTGGGCCGGCCTGGTCCTGGCCGTGTTCCAGCAGTTGGTCGGCATCAACATCGTCTTCTACTACGGCTCGGTGCTGTGGCAGTCGGTCGGCTTCACCGAGGACGACAGCCTGAAGATCAACATCCTGTCGGGCGCGCTCTCGATCCTGGCCTGCCTGGCCACGATCGCCGTGATCGACAAGGTCGGCCGCAAGCCGCTGCTGCTGATCGGCTCGATCGGCATGGCCGTGACCCTGGGCATCCTGACCTGGTGCTTCTCGACCGCCACCACGGTGGACGGCTCGCTGCACCTGGCCGCCGGCACGGGCCCGATCGCCCTGTTCGCCGCCAACGCCTATGTGGTGTTCTTCAACCTCAGCTGGGGCCCGGTCATGTGGGTCATGCTGGGCGAGATGTTCCCCAACCAGATGCGCGGCTCGGCCCTGGCCGTCTGTGGCTTCGCCCAGTGGATCGCCAACTTCGCCATCTCGGTCAGCTTCCCGGCCATGGCCGCCAAGAGCCTGCCGATGACCTACGGCTTCTACGCGCTCAGCGCCCTGGTCTCGTTCTTCCTGGTCCAGAAGCTGGTCCACGAGACCCGTGGCCGCGAGCTGGAGGCGATGGAGGGCTAAGGCGCTAAATCTCCTCCCGCGCGATGCGGGGAAGCCATCGATCGACAAGAAACGCCCGGGAGCTGCCTCCCGGGCGTTTTTCATTGGGATGGAGTGGCCCGCAAGGCGCCTTAAAATTGATTTTATGCGTAATACAACTTTACATGGACACAAGCCGAGCGTCGGTACACGCTTGAGACGTGGAACTTCCCACGAGCTCGGTAGGACTGTCGTCATGAAGAAAAGCATCAAGATGAAGATCGCGCTCGCCGGCGCCGGCCTGCTGGCCGCCATCGCCATTCCCCTGGCGGCCCTGGCCTATCCCCCGACCGGCATGGAGCGGGTCTATTTCGACGATGCCGCCCACACCACGATTGTGGGTGAAGAGACAATGTATTGCACGGGCAAGAAGACTCTTTGGTGGGGCGTCCAGACACCCTATTTCGACTATGAGATCATCGACTGCCACGATCCCGTCGAGCCACCTCGCTATTGGCCCGAATAGGCCTTCAATTGGATGATCACGACGCCCGGAAGCCCAGCTTCTGGGCGTTTTCTTGTGCGGTTTTCTGGTCCGGCGACGTTGTTTTGGACCCGCCTCGCGCTTGGAAAAAACGTCATAGAAATCAAGCGCACGACGCTATGACACCGGTGGACACGGCCGCTCGCTTGCCGCTAAGTGACCGCCAACGGACGTATGCGTAAAATCGTCGGGAGGAACACCCCATGGTCGACATCAACCGCCGCGGCGCCCTGGGCTCGTTGCTCACCGGCGCGGGCCTCGCCGCCCTGCCCGCCACCAGCGAGGCGGCGCAAATGGGGACCCTGCCCGGCAAGCCCGCCTCGGGCCCGACCTGGGCCAAGGGCGTCGAGGGCCAACGCAAGGCCGACCTGGGCGACGGCACGTTCCTGAACCCGATCCTGGCCGGCGACCATCCCGACCCGTCGATCCTGAAGGACGGCGCCGACTACTACATGACCCACTCGTCGTTCGACGCCTATCCGGGCCTGCTGATCTGGCACTCCAAGGACCTGGTGAACTGGACGCCGGTCACCACCACGCTGAAGACCAATGTCGGCTCGATCTGGGCCCCCGAGCTCTGCAAGCACAAGGGCCGCTACTACATCTACCTGCCGGCCAAGAAGCCGAACAACAACACCAGCTACGTGATCTGGGCCGACAAGATCGAGGGCCCGTGGTCCGAGCCAGTCGACCTGAAGCTGCCCCGCTATATCGACCCCGGCCACGTCGTCGACGAAAAGGGCGACCGGTGGCTGTTCCTGTCCGGCGGCGACCGTATCAAGCTGGCCCCGGACGGCCTGTCGACCGTCGGCCAGCCCGAGCACGTCTACAATCCGTGGCGCTATCCCGACACCTGGGACGTCGAGGGCTTCTCGCCCGAGGGGCCCAAGGTCATGCGCAAGGGCGAGTACTTCTATCTGGTCACCGCCGTGGGCGGCACGGCCGGCCCGCCGACCGGTCACATGGTCATCGTGGCCCGCGCCAAGTCACTGGCCGGCCCGTGGGAGGACCATCCGCGCAACCCGATCGTGCGCACCGTCGACAACAGCGAGAAATGGTGGTCGCGCGGCCACGCCACCCTGGTCGAGGGCCCGACGGCGAGCGACTGGTGGACGGTCTATCACGGCTACGAGAACGGCTTTTACACCCTGGGCCGCCAGACCCTGCTGGCCCCGGTCACCTGGACCGCCGACGGCTGGTTCGAGGTCGGCGGTGGTGATCTGTCGAAGCCGCTTCCGAAGCCGAAGGGCGGCAAGAGCGGTCCTCACGGCATGGCCCTGTCGGACGACTTCTCGACCGACAAGTACGGCGTGCAGTGGAACTTCTTCGATCCCAAGCCGGACGAGCACCAGCGCCTGACCCGCGCCGGCGGCGTCCTGACCCTGAAGGGCGCCGGCGAAGCCCCCTCGACCGGCGCGCCGCTGATCTTCGTCAACGGCGACCAGGCCTATGAGATCGAGTGCGATATCGAGATCGATCCGGACACCCGCGCCGGCCTGATCCTGTTCTACGACCGCCAGCTCTATTGCGGCCTGGGCTTCGACCAGAAGAACTTCGTCACCCACCAGTACGGCATCGAGCGCGGCCGTCCGGCCAATCCGCATGGCGCGCGGATGCTGATGCGGGTGCGCAACACCCGCCACATCGTCAGCTTCCACACCAGCGGGGACGGCGGCAAGACCTGGCAGCGCTTCGACCGGGGCATGGAGGTCAGCGGCTACCACCACAATGTCCGCGGCGGCTTCCTGATGCTGAAGCCCGGCCTCTACGCAGCCGGCAAGGGCTCGGCGCGGTTCCGGAACTTCAAGTACCGGGCGCTGGACTGATCTTCGAGAGACCGCTCAGTGTGCGGACGCAAGTTCGTTCCTGGGCGGCGGTCAGGCCCGGAGGGACCGACAGGCGCTGGAAGGTCACGGTCGCCTTGCCCTCGGGCCGGTAGCGGATCACGCGTTCCTGGCCCGTTGCGTCGGTGACGCGGAACGCAGTCTCGACGCTGGAGTCGTTCTGCGCGCCGCCTTCCCGGGCGATCAGGCGCATGCCGTCGCGCAGGCCAGCGGCATGGGCGGGACCCAACGGATCGACGCCGGCGAACACTCCCGTTTCGACGGTCGCGTCCCYATCGAAGCCCAGGACCCGCTCGGGCTGGGTGACCGTGCGCAGGGTCAGGCAGGCGAAGGCGTCGGCCGGCAGCGCCAGGCGCTCGCCCCGGACCTGGTAGCGGTCGATCGTCGCCAGCGGCGAGCGGCCCGCCACGGCCTTGAACGCCGCCTCGAAATTGGGCCGCAGGTCGCTGTCAGGGGCGCGGCGCTTGATCCCCCGCATCCGGCGCATCACCGCGTCCAACCCGTGGCCTTCCCGGCGCAGTTGGGCGTCGAACAGCACGCCCAGCAGGGCGCCGCGCAGATAGGCCATCTGCTCCAGGTCGTGATCTCGCCAATAGCTCTCGGCCATCCTTGCCTCCGGCGCGTTGCGGGCCGGCGAGACGCCGTAGGCCAGCAGGTCTTCGTTCCAGGCCTGGACATAGTCGCGCAGGCTGAAGAGCCCCGCGCGCAGCAGCAGTCGGCGGGCGTAGAAGTCGGTAAAGCCCTCCGACAGCCAGGCCGCCGCGCGATCCTTGCCCATCCCGCCCAGCTGGTCAGGGTTCCAGGTGTGGAAATATTCGTGAGCCAGCAGCCGGCGCAAGTCATCCAGCGGCAAGGCGGTCCCGACCCAGAGCGCGAAGGCGTCCACGCGTCCCGTCCCGCTGTAGGCGTCGATGAGCCTGGTCTGCAGCGGCGCCAGGGTGACGAGGAACGGCGTCGCCGGGTCACCCCAGAACGCGCGCTCGGTCCGGATCGTGCGGAAGGCCATGTCGGCGAACGCGGTGTCGTCGAACCGGTCGAAGGCGCCGATAGTGGCGATCCGCACGCCAGTGTCGGGGCCGGTCCCGGAGATCACCCGCAGGCGCGGCGAACCGATGGCGACACTATCGAGGACGTCGTTGACCGTCGCGGAGTTCGGGTCCAGCTGCTCGAGGTCGGAGGCGAAGCCGAAGCCCTTCGGCGCGCCGGTCCAGGCGAAGGCGGCGGGGTCGCCGCGGCGGCCGGCCGGAAACGCGAAGACCAGTTCGCCCAGCGTGTAGAACCAGTCAGACAGGATGATCGGCCGGATCTGGGTCGGATCCTGCGTGGTCGGCGCCGACGCGTAACCCGGGCGGATGCGATAACGCGCGTGCAGAGGCGCGCCGGGCGCCGAGCGGATCTCGGCGCCGCCATCCGGCGTCGGCGTCACCGCCTCGGCGCCGGTCACCGTCAGCCCTTCGGCGTAACGGCCAGGCCGGGTTTCCGCCTGAAACTGGCCGACGAACTTGAGGCGAGTCTCGCCGTCGGCGTCGGCGGGGAAGTCGATGTCGACGGCCAGGGCCGTCAGGGCGCCGTTCTCGATGACGGGCGACAGGACATAGCGGATCGGCGCCGGCGCGGCCTTGGCTGTGGGCGCCAACAGAAGGACGGCCAGCGCAAGACCGCACAGGGATATCCGCTTCACGTCCGACCCCATCCGCAACTTCAGATCGCGAATAGCCCATCGGACGACCGAAGGTCTAGATCAGTCTCCGGCGTCCGTCGTCTGGGCCACCGCCACCATCTTCGGCGTGATCAGGCGCGCGGCGTTCACGCGGTCGCCGTCAGGGGCCAGGATCTCCAGGTGCACATGGTCGGTGATGCCCGGATAGTGGCCCTGCAGGCTCTCGACCGTGCCGATCGGCTGGCCCAGGCGAACGGCCTGGCCGACCTCGACGTCCGGGCTCACATAGAAGGCGCGGGCGGCGTAATCCAGGGCGGGATTGGTGATCTCGACGAACTTCAGCTCGGTGTCGCCGGCATAGGCGTAGCCGATCTTGGTGACATAGCCCGACATCGGCGCGCGGACGCCCTGGCCGGCCGTGGCGACATAGTCGACGCCTTCGTGGGCGCGGGTCCCGCCGTCGCGGCGGGCGCCGAACTCGCCGTCGCCGAAGTCGTCATGGCCGCGCGGGGCCGCGCCGGTCGGGTTGGCGAAGTCGGACGCGCCGTCGCCGTCGATGTCCGCGCCCTTCCAGACCAGTTCCATCGTCGTGGGCCGGGCCTTGGGCTTGGCGGTGATCTCCGCCAGCAGCTTCACGATCGGCGCGGGCCCGGGCCGGACTGAGGCCGGGCGCTCCATGGCCGCCACCACCATCGGCGCGAAGACTGCTGTCAGGCCCAGGACGCACCGCATGGCGGCAGGGCTGATGATCTTCGCGGTCGATGCGTTCATGGAGGACTTTCTGTCTTGGAGGGAGCGCGCCGCGTCTTGCGGGGCAGGATGTATGTATTGGTTAATGGCCCCTTCACCATGCGACCGGTGGTCGCGCCGAATTCATGCTTAAGCTCTGAAGTTGTTGGCGAATTTCGGACATAATCGAAACTGTCATCCCGGCCGCAGCGAAGCGGAGAGCCGGGACCGCGGCAAGCGCGGCGCTTCCGGCGGTCCCGGATCGGCGCGCTACGCGCTTGTCCGGGATGACAGGATTGGTGAGTTGTAGCCCTAGCTCAGCAGGTGCCGCACGGTCGAGCGCAGCACCGCCGTCAGGGCTTCGCGGTCCAGGTCGGGATTGTTGACGCCGCGCATCAGCAGGCCGTCGAAGATCAGGCCGATGGTCTCGCAACGGGCTTTGAACTCGGCCTCGCTCCATTCAGGCTTGCGGTCGCGGGCCATCATCATCAGGGCCAGGGCGCGTTCCTGCTGGTCGGCCGAGCGGACGATGGCGGCGACCTTGGGATTGCGGGCCGCCTCGGCCACCACCTCGAGGGCCAAGGCGGCGCGGCGGGCGTCGAAACACTTGTCGATGGCCTCGGGCAGATGGTCGTCGATCGCGTCGCGCAGCGTGCCCGGCTGGCTTTCCATCTCGGCGAACTTGTCGCGCATCTCAGCCAGGTCCTGGGCGACGATGGCGGCGATGATCGCCTCCTTGTTCTCGAAGTAGCGGTAGATCTGGCCCACGCTCAGACCCGCGGCCTTGGCGATGTCGGCCATGCTGGCCCCATGGAAGCCCGACTGCCGCACACGTTCGCACGCGGCGTCCAGAATCTGCTGGCGACGCGATTCTGGCGACGGTCTGCCCGAATGAGTCTCGTCAGCCATTGAAATTCCTGATCGGCATTACATTTCCGTTAGGTCAGCTAAAGCCGTGGGGGGTGGAGGTTGACTTGCGACAGTACCGCTCCTATGTCCAGCCCGCTTGAGAATGAACGTTCATTCTCAGATTGTTCATCGTGCCGGTTTCGTCAAGGGCAATAGTCCGCGAAGCCATCGCATCTCCGGGATCAAACATGCACCTCCAACGCTCGGCCACGGTCACCGCCGTGGGGCTCGCCGCCATCGCCCTCACCCTCGCGGCCTGCGGCCAGAAAGGCGGAGCCGGCGGAGGCATGGGCATGGGTGGACCGACCGAGGTCGGCTACATCGTCGCCCAGTCGCAACCTGTGGGCCTGACCAGCGAACTGGCGGGCCGCACCTCGGCCCATCTGGTCTCGGAAGTGCGGCCGCAGGTCGGGGGCGTCGTCAAGGCGCGCCTGTTCCAGGAAGGCTCGATCGTCCGCGCCGGCCAGTCGCTGTACCAGATCGACCCGGCCACCTACCAGGCGACCTATAACAGCGCCGCCGCCGCCCTCGCCCAGGCCCAGGCCCAGGCGACCGCCGCCAAGCTGAAGGCCGACCGCTACAAGGCGCTGGTCGAGACCGGCGCGGTCTCCAAGCAGGACAATGACGACGCCCAGGCCGCCGCGCTGCAGACGGCCGCCGCCGTCGCCGTGCAGAAGGCCGCGCTCGACACCGCCCGCATCAACCTGAACTACACCCGCGTCGCCGCGCCGATCTCGGGCCGCATCGGCAAGAGCTCGGTCACCCCGGGCGCCCTGGTCACCGCCAGCCAAGCCACGGCCCTGGCCACGGTTCAGGACCTCTCCAAGATCTATGTCGACCTGACCCAGACCTCGGCCGAGCTGCTGAAGCTGCAGGCCGCGTTCAACAGCGGCAAGCTGGGTCGCTCGGGCTCGGCCCAGGTGACCTTGAAGCTGGAAGACGGCTCGACCTATCCGATCCCCGGCCGCCTGGAGTTCTCGGACGTGACCGTCGACCCGACCACGGGCTCGGTCGTGCTGCGCGCCATCTTCGACAACCCCAACGGCGTGCTGCTGCCCGGCATGTACGTCCGCGCCGTCCTCGACAAGGGCGTGGCCAACAACGGCATCCTGATCCCGCAGGCCGCCGTCAGCCGCGATCCGAAGGGTAACGCCATCGTGCAGGTGGTCGACGCCAAGGGCGGGCTCGCGCCGCGCCCGGTCACCGCCGCCCAGACGGTCGGCGACAAGTGGCTGATCACCACCGGCCTGAACGTCGGCGACAAGGTCATCGTCGAAGGCCTGCAAAAGGTCCGCCCCGGCGCGCCGGTCAAGCCCGTCGCCATCACCGCTCAAGCTCAACGCTAAGGCCGGCCCGTCATGCTTTCCCGTTTCTTCATCGACAGGCCCATCTTCGCGTGGGTCGTCGCGATCGTGATCATGCTGGCGGGGGCCCTGGCCATCCGCAGCCTGCCGATCGCCCAGTATCCCGACATCGCCCTGCCCCAGGTCGCCGTCAGCGCCTTCTATCCCGGCGCCTCGGCCAAGACCGTCGAGGACAGCGTCACCCAGGTCATCGAGCAGAAGATGAAGGGCCTGGACGGCCTGGACTACATGTCGTCGACCAGTGACAGCTCGGGCGCGGCCACCACCACCCTGACCTTCAAGGCCGGCACCAATATCGACATCGCCCAGGTGCAGGTGCAGAACAAACTGCAGACGGCCACCGCGCTCCTGCCGCAGGAAGTGCAGCAGCAGGGCCTGACCGTCGCCAAGTCGGCGCGGAACTTCCTGCTGATCGTCGGCATGTATTCGAACGATCCGAAGACGACCAACACCGACCTGGCCGACTACATCGCCAGCAACCTGCAAGACCCCCTGAGCCGCGTCGACGGCGTGGGCGACGTCCAGCTGTTCGGCGCGCAATACGCCATGCGCATCTGGCTGAACCCCACCCAGCTGACCAGCTACAACCTGACCCCCGCCGACGTGATCGCCGCGATCCGGGCCCAGAACGCCCAGGTCTCGGCCGGCCAGCTGGGCGGCGTGCCCAACCTGCCGGGCACCGCCCTGAACGCCACGATCACGGCCCAGTCGCGCCTGACCACGCCGGCCGAGTTCCAGGACATCATCGTCAGGAACAGCCCCGGCGGCGCCATCGTCCACCTGCGTGACGTGGCCCGTGTGGAGCTGGGCGCGGAAAGCTACGGCTTCGGCGCCAAGTACAACGGCAAGCCCGCCGCCGGCCTGGCCATCAAGCTGGCCCCCGGCGCCAACGCCCTGAACACCGCCGACGCCGTCAAGAAGCGGGTCGAGGAACTGTCCAAGACGTTCCCGCCCGGCTTCCAGTACGTGATCCCCTACGACTCGACACCGTTCGTGAAGCTGTCGATCGAGGAAGTGGTCAAGACCCTGCTCGAAGCCATCGTGCTGGTCTTCATCGTCATGTTCCTGTTCCTGCAGAACTGGCGCGCCACCCTGATCCCGACCATCGCCGTGCCGGTGGTGTTGCTGGGCACCTTCGGGGTGCTGGCCGCCTTTGGCTACTCGATCAACACCCTGACCATGTTCGGCCTGGTGCTGGCCATCGGCCTGCTGGTCGACGACGCCATCGTCGTGGTCGAGAACGTCGAGCGCGTGATGGAAGAGGAGGGCCTCTCGCCCGTCGAGGCCACCCGCAAGTCGATGAACGAGATCACCGGCGCCCTGATCGGCATCGCGCTGGTCCTGGCCGCGGTGTTCGTGCCGATGGCCTTCTTCGGCGGCTCGCAGGGCGTGATCTACCGCCAGTTCTCGATCACCATCGTCTCGGCCATGGCCCTGTCGGTGCTGGTGGCCCTGATCCTGACCCCCGCCCTCTGCGCCACCCTGCTCAAGCCCGTCGAGAAGGGCCACAAGGCCCACAAGACCGGCTTCTTCGGCTGGTTCAACCGCAGCTTCGACGATGTCAGCGGCCGCTATCAAGGCACGGTCCGCGGCCTGCTCGGCAAGAGCGGTCGCTGGATGCTGGCCTATGGTGTGGTGCTGCTGGCCATGGGCTTCCTGTTCATCCGCCTGCCCAGCGCCTTCCTGCCCGACGAAGACCAGGGGACGATGTTCACCATCGTCCAGCTGCCCCCCGGCGCGCCGGAAGAACGCACCCAGGCCGTGCTCGACACCGTGCGCAACCACTTCCTCAATGACGAGAAGGAGGCCGTGCAGGCCGTCTTCACCGTCGCCGGCTTCAGCTTCGCCGGCGCCGGCCAGAACGCCGGCCTGGCCTTCATCCGCCTGAGGGACTTCGACGAGCGCAAGGCCGCCAACCTCAAGGCTCCGGCCGTCGCCGGCCGGGCCATGGGCAAGTTCATGCAGATCCGCGACGCCATGGTCTTCGCGATCGTGCCGCCGGCCGTGCCGGAACTGGGCACCTCGTCGGGCTTCGACTTCCAGCTGCAGGACATCGGCGGCGTCGGCCACGAAGCCCTGGTCGGCGCGCGCAACCAGGTGCTGGGCATGGCCGCCCAGGATCCGACCCTCGCGGGCGTCCGCCCCAACGGTCAGGACGACACCCCGCAGCTGAAGATCGACATCGACCAGGCCAAGGCCGGGGCGATGGGCCTGACCACCGCCGACATCAACGCCGCGCTCAGCGCCGCGTGGGGCGGGACCTATGTCAACGACTTCATCGACCGCGGCCGGGTCAAGAAGGTTTATGTCCAGGCCGACGCGCCCTACCGCATGCGGCCGGAGGATCTGAACAACTGGTACGTCCGCACCAGCACCGGCACGATGGCCCCGTTCTCGTCCTTCGCCACCAGCCACTGGATCTACGGCTCGCCGCGCCTCGAGCGCTATAACGGCCTGTCGTCGGTCAACATCCAGGGCTCGCCCGCGCCGGGCAAAAGCTCGGGCCAGGCCATGGCCGCGATGGAGAAGATCGCCGCCCAGCTGCCGCCCGGCATCGGCTTCGAATGGACCGGCCTGTCGGCCCAGGAACGCGAGTCCGGCAACCAGGCCCCCGCCCTGTACGGCATCTCGATCCTGGTCGTGTTCCTGCTGCTGGCGGCCCTCTATGAGAGCTGGTCGATCCCGCTGTCGGTGATCATGGTCATTCCGCTGGGCATCATCGGCGCCCTGCTGGCCACCACCCTGCGCGGCCTCAGCAACGACATCTACTTCCAGGTCGGCCTGCTGACGACCATGGGCCTGGCGTCCAAGAACGCCATCCTGATCGTCGAGTTCGCCAAGGACCTGCACGAGAAGGGCATGGGGCTGATCGAGGCCACGGTCGAGGCCGTCCGCATCCGCCTGCGGCCGATCATCATGACCTCGCTGGCCTTCGTGTTCGGCGTGCTGCCCCTGGCCATCTCCAACGGCGCGGGCTCGGGCAGCCAGCACGCCATCGGCACCGGCGTGATCGGCGGCATGCTGTCGGCGACCCTGCTGGCGATCTTCTTCGTCCCGCTGTTCTTCGTGCTGGTCGAACGGATCTTCAAACCCAAGCACAAGCACCGCGACGACGCGGCGGCCGCCCCTGTCGGCCAAAGCACGCCGGAGGCGAACTAGAGATGCTGCGTAACCTGACCCTGATCCTGCTCGCCTCCACGGCGGTCAGCGCCTGCACCCTGGCGCCGGACTACAAGCGCCCGGCCCTGCCGGTGTCCCAGACCTGGTCGACCCCCGCGCTCGAGCCCGCCAGCTCGGTCACGGCCGCCGACCTCGACTGGCGTCAAGTGCTGGTCGATACGCGCCTGCAAGGCGTGGTCGACCTGGCCCTGAAACAGAACCGCGACCTGCGCGTGGCGGTGCTGAACATCGAAAAGGCCCGCGCCCAGTACGGCATCCAGCGTTCGGCCCTGTTCCCGGGGATCAACGGCGTGCTCAGCGAGCAGCGCGGCCGCACTCCGGCCTCGACCTCGCAGACCGGGACGGGCTTCGACACCGAGGTCTACAGCGCCACCGTCGGCTTCACCGCCTATGAGCTGGACCTGTTCGGCCGCGTCCGCAGCCTGAAYGCCACGGCCCTGCAGAACTATCTGGCCGAGCGGGAGACCGCGCGCTCGGTCCGCACCAGCCTGATCGCCGAGACGGCCAACGCCTGGCTGAGCCTGGCCGCCGACCAGGACCGCCTGACCCTGGCCCAGGACACCCTGCGGACCCGCGAGGAGTCGCTGCGCCTGATCCAGCAGCAGGTCGACGGCGGGGTCGGTTCGCTGATGGACCTGCGCAACGCCCAGACCCTGGCCGAGACCGCGCGCTCGGACATGGCGGTGTTCACCGCCCAGGTCGCCCAGGACCGCAACGCCCTGACCCTGCTGACCGGCGGCGACGTGCCGGCCGAGTTGCTGCCTTCGGGCAAGCTGGAGAGCGCCCAGATCCTGGCCGACCTGCCGGCGGGCTTGCCGTCGGACGTGCTGGTTCGTCGTCCCGACGTGCTGGCCGCCGAGCACCAGCTGCAAGGCGCCAACGCCAATATCGGCGCGGCCCGCGCGGCCTTCTTCCCGCGCATCAGCCTGACCGGCTCGACCGGCTCGGCCAGCGGCGACCTGGACGGCCTGTTCAAGAACGGCACCGGCGTCTGGAGCTTCGTGCCCCAGATCAGCCTGCCGATCTTCGCGGGCGGCGCCAATGTCGCCGGCCTGGACAGCGCCAAGGCCAGCCGCGACATCGCCGTGGCGACCTATGAGAAGACGGTGCAGACGGCGTTCCGCGAGGTCTCCGACGCCCTGTCGGTGCGCGCCACGGTCGCCGACCGCGTCGCCGCCCAGGAGCGCCTGGTCACGGCCGCCACCGACAGCCAGCGCCTGTCGCAACAGCGTCGCGACGCCGGCCTCGACAGCGCCCTGACTCTGCTCGATTCCCAGCGCACCCTGTACACGGCCCAACAAGGCCTGATCACCGCGCGCCTGGCTCGGGCGACCAACCTCGTCACCCTCTACAAGACCCTCGGCGGCGGCGCGCCCGCGGCCTAGGCAATCCAGAGCTCCCCGGCGCGAGCCGGGGCGGTTCGCTGTCCATCATCCCCCCCCGATGGCCGCGAACGGAAGGGCGCGCTCCTCCCCCCATCCCTGGAGCCGCCCTTCCACCCCTTCTGGGCGATGGCGTTGGGCGCTCGGTCTCCTTCTCCCCTTGCGGGAGAAGGTGGCGGCGAAGCCGACGGATGAGGGGTTGATAGCCCTGTCGGCTTGGCGTCCGGCCCCCACCGCCGCTGCGGCGAATCTGTTCTTCAACCCCTCACCCGACCCGCTTCGCGGGCCACCCTCTCCCGCAAGGGGAGAGGGGTGACCGACGTCCTACCGCTCCCGCTTCCATTCCGAGATCGGCGTGTTGCCGTCCGGCGCCGTGGGCACCTTCCAGCTCAGCGCGTCGCCCTTCAGCTCATAGCTCCGCCGCTGCGTCGTCCCTTCCCAGTTCTTGAACGAGGCGCCGTCGATCTTGAACAGCAGCTGGTGAGCGGCCTCGTCGATGGCGATCGTCCCGTAGTGGGTCGAGGAGCCCAGGGCGGCGTCGGCATATTCCTCGGCCGTGCCGCGCTTCTTGTCGCCCGAGGCGAAACCCGTGCGCTCGCTCTTGAAGATTTGCAGGCTGTAGCGGCCGGCCGCGTCGACGATCAGCCGGCCCTTGGGCGCGGCGCCATAGTCGTGCTCGCGCACGCCGGCCGGGGTGATCCGGTCGGCCGCCGTCAGGGTCCAGGTCCCGGCCAGCGGAAAATCCGCCGCCTGGGCCGCCCCCGCGCTCGCCGCCACCAGGGCGAGGACCATCATCGTCTTTCGCATCTCACATCCTATGTAACTTGCTTGATAGGTTACTGGTGCAAGCTGGGCGAACGCGGCTAACCTGTCAACCTGGTTTCAGACGAGCGTTTCGTGACACCCCAACCGCAAGAGACTCGAGACGGCTTCCGCTTCCGGGGCGGTCGCCTGCCCCTGGACCTGCCGGCCACCCTGACCGGGCGGGTCAGCGGCAATCACCGCGACGCCCTGACGACGCCTGGCGACCTCGACCGCTGGCTGGTCGCGGCGGGCCTGGCCGATGGCGCGGCGGGGTCTTCCGCCGAAGATCTTTCGGCCGCGCGTGCGCTTCGCGAGACGCTCTACGCCCTGGCCCTGGCCCGCGCCGAAGACCGCGCCCTGCCGAACGCACCACGGGAAGCCCTCAACGCCCTCGCCGCCCAGCCCGCCGCCGCGCCCTGGCTGGACACCTCGGGCGACCGCCACTGGACCGGCGGCGCGCACGCGTTGTTGGCCGGCGTGGCGCGCGAGGCGATCGAGCTGCTGGGCGGGCCGGAAGCGAGCCGCATCCGCCAGTGCCAGGGGCCGGTCTGCGCGATCCTGTTCCTGGACGCCTCGCGCAAGGGCGACCGCCGCTGGTGCTCGATGAGCGCCTGCGGGAATAGGGCCAAGGTGGCGGCGTTTCGGGGGCGGGAGAAGGGCTGAGGCCGGGACGCCCCCTCCGTCACGAGGCGTATCCGCCTCGCGCCACCTCCCCCGTTTCACGGGTGAGGAAGGGTTTTCCTCCTCCCCTGCGCAGCGGGGGAGGTGGCCCGGAGGGCCGGAGGGGGCGCTCGGCGCCGCCTACAGCGGCAGCTGCACCGTGCTCTTGACCTCTTCCAGCACCGCATAGGTCCGGGTCTCGCGCACGCCGGGCATCTTCACGAGGATGTCGCCCAGGAAACCGCGATAGGCCTCCATGTCACGCACCCGGGCCTTGATCAGATAGTCGAAACCGCCGGCCACCATGTGGCATTCCAGGATCTCGGGCGCGCGGCGCACGGCGGCGGCGAAGTCCTCGAACACCTCGCCGGTCGTGCGGTCCAGCACCACCTCGACGAAGATCAGCAGGGCGCGGTCGACCTTGGCCGGGTCCAGCAGCGCCACGTAGCCGGTGATGTAGCCCCGCTCGCGCAGGCGTCGGACGCGGTCGAAGGTGGCGGCCGGCGACAGGTTGCAGCGCTTGGCCAGCTCGGCGTTGGTGATGCGGCCGTCGACCTGAAGCACCTTCAGGAGGCGGCGATCGGTGTCATCTAGAGCGGAAATGGCCATATCGGACTTTCACCGAAGAAGCTTCGAAAAGTAGCGCTCACAAACGGAGCACATTCGGAAAGCTTAGCGTTACACCCTCGATCGTTCCAGCCGCATCCGCGCTTCTCCCTCTTCCTCAAGAGGCGCTGATGGACACGGCCAGCCGCTGAAGGTTGGAACCGACGCGACGCCCACCCCCTCCCCCAAAGGGTGTCGCGATGAGAGGAAGGGACGCGAGCGTCTCCCCCAGAACGCGTCCCTTCCTCCCTCCCCTCTTCCAGAGCATGCTTCCCCACGTTCCGCCGCGCGCCTCGGTCGCGCTGGAGCGAACGATCGTTTTCGCCGTTTTGCCCGAAGAAGATACGGGCTTGCTGCGCAACAAACGAAGCACTTTTGGCTTGAGGCAAGTTAGACCGACGATATTCCAACGACAGGATCGACCATGACCGACTTGGCCCACTGGGACAGCCTCGACGACGGCAAATATCGCGACGAGGCCGCCGTGATCGCCGATCTGCTGGCCGCCAAGCCCCTGTCGAGCGAGGACCGCGCCGCCGTCCGCGCCGAGGCCGAGGCCCTGGTCCGCGGCGCCCGCCGCAGCGTCCGCAAGCAGGGCGTGGTCGAAAGCTTCCTGCAGGAGTTCAGCCTGGGCACCCGCGAGGGCCTGGCCTTGATGTGCCTGGCCGAGGCCCTGTTGCGCACCCCCGACGACGACACCCGCGACAAGCTGATCGCCGAGAAGATCGGATCGGCCGACTGGGCCAGCCACCTGGGCGGCTCCGACAGCCTGTTCGTCAACGCCTCGACCTGGGGTCTGATGCTGACCGGCAAGATCGTCGAGCCCGACGACGAGGCCAGGAAGGACATGCCCGGCTTCGTCAAGAAGCTGGCCGGCCGCTTGGGCGAGCCGGTGATCCGCGCCGCCGTCGGCCAGGCCATCCGCATCATGGGCGAGCAGTTCGTCCTAGGACGGACGATCGAGGCGGCCATCAAGCGCGCCGCCGCCGACGGCGACATGTGCAGCTTCGACATGCTGGGCGAAGGCGCCCGCACCGCCGCCGACGCCGAGCGCTATGAAAAGTCCTATGCCGACGCGATCGAGACGGTCGGCAAGCTGTCGAACGGCGCCGGCCCGGAAGCCGGTCACGGCGTGTCCGTCAAGCTGTCGGCCCTGTGCCCGCGCTACGAGGCCACCCACGAGGACCGCGTGTGGGCGGAGCTCTATCCCCGCACCCTGCGCCTGGCCAGGATCGCCGCGCGCCACAACCTGAACTTCACGATCGACGCCGAGGAGGCCGACCGCCTGGCGCTGTCGTTGAAGCTGCTGGACCGCCTGTGCCGCGAGCCGGAGCTCGGCGACTGGCAAGGCCTGGGCCTGGCCGTCCAGGCCTATCAGAAGCGCTGCGGCGAGGTGATCGCCCGCCTGGAGGCCCTGTCGAAGAAGACCGGCCGTCGTCTGATGGTCCGCCTGGTCAAGGGCGCCTACTGGGACAGCGAGATCAAGCGCGCCCAGGTCGCCGGCCGCCCGGACTATCCGGTCTATACGACCAAGCCGGCCACCGACCTGTCGTACCTGGTCAACGCCAAGGCGCTGATCGCGGCCGCGCCGCACCTCTACGCCCAGTTCGCCACCCACAACGCCCACACCCTGGCGGCCGTGGTCCGCATGGCCAAGAACGCCAGCGTCCGCATCGAGCACCAGCGCCTGCACGGCATGGGCGAGGCGCTCTACAAGGCGGCCGACGACCTCTATGACGGCATCACCCTGCGGGCCTATGCCCCCGTCGGCGGCCACGAGGACTTGCTGCCCTATCTGGTTCGCCGCCTGCTGGAGAACGGCGCCAACACATCGTTCGTCCACGCCCTGCTGGACGAGCGGGTGCCGGTCGAGAAGGTGGTCACCGACCCGATCGACACCGTCGAGGCCCATCCCGACCGCCACGCCAAGATTCCGACCCCGATCGAGGTCTATGGCCCGCGTCGCCGCAACAGCGCCGGCCTCGACCTGTCGGTGAAGGCCGATCGCCAGCGCCTGGAAGCGGCCGTCGCGGCGCTGGACGGCGTCACCCTGTCGGCCGGCCCGCTGGTCGGCGGCAAGGTCGCGGCCGGCGGCCCGCCGCTGCCGGTGGTCGCCCCGGCCAACGAGGCCAAGGTGGTCGGCGCGGTCTCGGAAGCCCAGATCCCGCGGATCGACGAAGCCTTCCGCCTGGCCCGCGCCGCGCAACCCGCGTGGGACCAGGCCGGCGGCCTGGCCCGCGCCAAGGTGCTGCGCGCCATGGGTGACGCGCTCGAGGCCAATATAGACCGCCTGATCGCCATCCTGGCCCGCGAGGCCGGCAAGACCCTGTCGGACGCCATCGCCGAGGTCCGCGAGGCGGTCGACTTCTGTCGCTACTACGCGGTGCTGGCCGAGGACCAGTTCGGCGACGGCGAGCTGCTCAAGGGCCCCGTCGGCGAGACCAACGTCCTGCGCCTGGCCGGGCGCGGCGTCTTTGTCTGCATCAGCCCGTGGAACTTCCCGCTGGCCATCTTCACCGGCCAGGTCGCCGCGGCCCTGGCCGCCGGCAATGCCGTGCTGGCCAAGCCGGCCGAGCAGACGCCGCTGATCGCCTTTGAGGCCGTGAAGCTGTATCACGCCGCCGGCCTGGACCCGCGCCTGCTGGCCCTGCTGCCGGGTCGCGGCGAGACGGTCGGCGCGGCCCTGACCGCCCACGAGGGCCTGGACGGCGTGGCCTTCACCGGCGGCACCGACACCGCCTGGCGGATCAACCAGACCTTGGCCCAAAGGCAGGGCCCGATCGTGCCGTTCATCGCCGAGACCGGCGGCCTCAACGGCATGTTCGTCGACACCACCGCCCAGCGCGAGCAGGTGATCGACGACGTCATCGTCAGTGCTTTCGGTTCAGCCGGCCAGCGCTGCTCGGCCCTGCGCCTGCTGTTCCTGCCCGAAGACACCGCCGACCACATCATCGACGGTCTGAAGGGCGCAATGGACGCCCTCGTCCTGGGCGACCCGGCCCTGGCCGTCACCGACGTCGGCCCGGTGATCGACACCGAGGCCCGCCAGGCGCTGGACAAGCACCACCAGCGCCTCAAGCACGAGGCCAAGGTGCTGCACGCCCTGACCGCGCCCGCCGGCGGGACCTTCTTCGCCCCGGTTCTGGCCGAGATCCCCGCCGCCGACTTCCTGGAGCGCGAGGTGTTCGGCCCGGTGCTGCACGTGATCCGCTACAAGCCCGAGGCCTTGGAAGACGTCGCCGGCGCCCTGGCCGCGCGCCGCTATGGATTGACCCTGGGCGTCCACTCGCGGATCGAGCGGTTCGCGGCCGACGTCCAGCGCCTGGTCCCGGCTGGCAACTGCTACGTCAACCGCTCGATGACCGGCGCCGTGGTCGGCGTCCAGCCGTTCGGCGGCGAGGGCCTGTCCGGCACCGGCCCCAAGGCGGGTGGCCCCCACGCCCTGCTGCGCTTCGCGGTCGAGCGGGCGGTCAGCGTCAACATCACCGCCCAGGGCGGCGATCCGGCGTTGCTGAACCTGTAGGAAGCGACGCAAAGGCTTCACAATTTCCGCGCGCAAGGCGTAAGCTTCCCTCGATTTCGGGGAGTCCAAACCACATGCGTTTCCTGCCTCGCGCGGCCTTCGCCGCGGCCTTGCTGGCGCCCGCCGTCGCGATGGCCCAGCTCGCGCCGATCGCCGGCGACTGGTACGGAACCTTGGACGCGGGCGTGAAGCTGCCGCTGGTCTTCCACCTCCAGCCCGATGGCGTCGCCAGCGTCGACAGCCCAGCCCAGAAGGTCGCCGGCTTGAAAGCGACCGCGACCTTGGCCGGCGACCAGCTGACCGTCACCCTGACTGCGCCCGTCGCCAGCTTCGCGGGCAAGGTCGCCGCCGACGGCAAGTCGATTTCGGGCCAGTGGGCGCAGAACGGCGGGCGTCTGCCGCTGCTGCTGGAGCGCACGCCGCGCCCCGTCGTGGCGGCAAAGCGCCCCCAGACGCCTCAGCCGCCGTTCCCCTATCGCGCGGAGGAGGTCTCCTACGCGAACCCGGCCTCCGGCCTGACCCTGGCCGGAACCCTGACCCTGCCGCCGGGTCCGGGACCGTTTCCGGTCGCCCTGCTGATCACGGGTTCTGGCCCACAGGACCGCGACGAGACCCTGTTCGACCACAAGCCATTCCTGGTCTTGGCCGACGCCCTGACCCGGCGCGGCGTGGCGGTGCTGCGCGTCGACGACCGCGGCGTCGGCGGCTCCCAAGCCGGTGACATCGCCAAGGCGACCACCGCCGACTTCGCCACCGACGTCGCGGCCGGCGTGGCCTATCTTCGCGGCCGCAAGGACATCGATCCCGGTCGGGTCGGATTGATCGGTCACAGCGAAGGCGGCCTCGTCGCGCCGCTCGCGGCCGCCAAGGATCCGCGCATCGCCTTCGTCGTGCTGATGGCCGGCACGGGCGTGCGCGGCGATCAGCTGCTGCCTTTGCAATATCACGACATCTATGTCGCCTCGGGCGCCGACGAAGCGACGGCCAGCCAGCAGGCTCGGCGTATCGAGGCGGCCAACGCCATCGTCCTGGCCGAACCCGACCAGGCCAAGGCCAAGCCGCAACTGGTCAAGGCCCTTGCCGAAGGGTCGAATCCGCAGGCCGCCGAGGGCCTGATCACCCTGATCAACTCGACTTGGTATCGCGCGTTTCTGAGGCTGGACCCCGCCAAGGCCTTGGCCCAGGTCCGCGCCCCCGTCCTGGCCGTCAACGGCGCCAAGGACACCCAGGTTTCGGCGGCGGTGAACCTGCCGGTGATCAAGGCCGCCCTGGCCGCCAATCGCGACGCGACCATCCTGACGTTGCCCGGACTGAACCATCTCTTCCAGACCGCCCGCACCGGCGCGCCGGCGGAATACGCCGCCATCGAGGAGACCATCGCCCCCTCGGCCCTGAGCACGATCGTCGACTGGACCGTCGCCCATGCCACGTCACGCTGAGGCCGTTTATTCCATCATCTTTATTTAGTCGCCTTCCACCCTGGCGTGCGCTCATCTAGGCTCCGGGGAAAATAAGACTTTCACGGGGAAACGCCGGACCATGGTCACCAGACGCTCGATATTGGGCGGCTCAGCCGCCAGCCTGCTTGCCCTTCCCGCCCTGGGCGCTTCCAAGAAGCCCGTCGCGCCGCCGAAGGGCTTCGTGCAGGTCAAGAACGGCCGGCTGGCGCTGGACGGCAAACCCTACCGCTTCGCTGGCGCGAACCTCTGGTACGGAGCGTGGCTGGGCTCGCCCGGGGCCACCGGCGACCACGCGCGGCTGAAGCGCGAACTGGACCGGCTGAAGGCCATGGGCGTCACCAACCTACGCGTCCTTGGCGCGGGTGAGCGCTCGCCGGCCAAGGCCGCCGTGTCGCCCACCTTCCAGGAAGAGCCCGGCGTCTACAGCCAGGATCTGCTGAAGGGCCTCGACGTCCTGCTGGCCGAGATGGCGGCGCGGGACATGAAGGCGGTGATCTACGTCAACAACTTCTGGGACTGGTCGGGCGGCATGCCGGCCTACCTGAACTGGGCCGGCAATGGCCCGTGGTTCCAGCAGGGCGACCCCAATCATCCGTGGCCGGAATTCGCCGACTATTCCGCCCGCTTCTATGGCGACGCCAGGGCCAACGCCCTGTTCCGCCGCTACCTGCTGGGCCTTGTCGGCCGGGTCAACACCGTCACCGGCAAGGCCTATCGCGACGATCCGACCATCATGGCCTGGCAGCTGGCCAACGAGCCGCGCCCGGCCGGAAGCGCGGCGTTCGGGGCCAAGAACCTGCCGATCTACCACCACTGGATCAGTGAGACTTCGACCATCATCAAGACCCTGGACCCCAAGCATCTGGTCAGCACCGGCAGCGAGGGCGACATGGGCTGCCTGCAGAGCGAGGCCTGCGTGGTCGAGGCCCACAAGCCGGCCACGATCGACTACCTGACCCTGCACATCTGGCCCAACAACTGGGGCTGGATCGATCCCAAGAAACAGCCGGAGACCTACGCCGCCGGCGAGGCCCGCTGCCGCGACTACGTCGCCCGCCACATCGCCCTGGCCAAACAGCTGAACAAGCCGCTGGTCATCGAGGAGTTCGGCCTGATCCGCGAGAGCCGCGGCTTCGCCCCCGGCTCGGCGACGGCCGACAAGGACCGCTTCTACCGGACGATCTACGGCCTGGCCCTGGACGACATGAAGGTCGGCGGCCCGATCGCCGGCACCAACTTCTGGGCCTGGAACGGCGAAGGCCGCGCCCAGCACCCCGACGCCTGGTTCGCGGCCGGCGACAAGAGCTTCGTCGGCGATCCGCCCCAGGAGGAACAGGGCCTGTACGGCGTGTTCGACACCGACGCCTCGACCATGGCCGTGATCACCGAGCACGCGGCGGCGGTGCGGGGGGTCACCTAGGCGGCGGGCCTGGCCTCCGCTTCGCCCGCACGCGGATCGACATGCAGCGCGAAGCTCGAGGCTCCGGGCGCTTCCAGCCCGGGCTTCAGCTGCATGGACGGAATGAGATAGTCGCCGCCGTTCTGCCGCCGATAGGCGATCGGGTTGACATCGAACAGCGTCCGCATGCGCGCGCGCAGCGCCTCCGCCGCCACCACGAAATCGGCCTGGTCGAAGCGATCGACGCGATACGCCACGAACGGCGGCAGCACGTCGTAGCCGGGATAGTACAGCACGCCGTGATTGATCGGGAACAGCAGGTCCTCGATCGGGCCGTTCACGCCGCGCGCCGAATAGTGCTCTTCCCAGCCGCCCGCCGTCACGACCAGCATGGCGCGCTTGCCGGCGAGCGTCCCCTCGCCGAAGCGGTCGCCCCACCGCTTGTCGCTGTGCTCGCCCACGCCATAGGCGAAACCGTAGGCGTATACACGGTCGACCCAACCCTTGAGGATCGCCGGCATACCGTACCACCACAACGGAAACTCCAGGATCAGCGCGTCGGCCCACAGGAGCTTTTCGATCTCTCCGGCCACGTCCGGCGTCAGGGTCCCGGCGGCGAAGGCGGCCTTCGAGGCGGCGGCGACCGCGAGGCGCTCGTCCGCAGGCCAGGCCGGAAAGTCGGCGCGGTCGACCTGCGATTTCCAGCCTTCGGCATAGAGGTCGGTCACCCGGACCTCGTGCCCCTGCGCGCGAAGTTCCTGGACGGCGACCTCCTTCAAGGCGCCGTTCAGCGAGCGCGGCTC
The DNA here is from genome assembly GCF_056401555.1 of Caulobacter sp. P4_E5. NCBI lineage: Bacteria > Pseudomonadati > Pseudomonadota > Alphaproteobacteria > Caulobacterales > Caulobacteraceae > Caulobacter > Caulobacter sp. P4_E5. The sequence continues at coordinate 11,872 of NZ_JBFUJD010000061.1, read as the reverse complement.
GGGATGGGCGAAGACGAGCAGGACTTTCATGGATGGCTCCCGAGTGGTTTGACGATATCCACCCAGATGAAGGCCTGATAGCTATTCCGGTAGATCGAAGGAGCGGATAGTACTCTTCCGGAAAATGGATAGGCCCGACGTCAGCCTGGAGCGCATGCGCACCTTCGTCCGCGTCGTCGAACGCGGGAACCTCTCGGCCGTGGCGCGGGAGTTGGGCGTGGGCCAATCGACCGYCACCCGCCACCTCAACGAGCTCGAGGCCGCGGTCGGCGCCCCTCTGCTCAGCCGCTCCACCCGCCGGGTCTCGCTCACCGAGGAGGGAAGCGGCTACTACGCCCACTGCGTGCAGATCCTGCGGCTGGTCGAGCAGGCCGGGGACGAGGCGCGCTCGACGCGCGGCGCGCCCGCTGGGACAGTCCGTATCTCGTGCACGGCAGCCTTCGGCGTACTGCACGTCAGCCGGCTGATCTTCGCCTTCCAGGACCGCTACCCCGACGTCGACGTCGATCTCAGCCTGATCGACGAGCGCATCGACCTGGTGCGCGAAGGGATCGACATCGCCATCCGCCTAGGGCCACTGACGGACAGCGTCATGAAGCTGCGACCGCTAGGCGTCTCCCGGCGAATGCTGGTGGCGTCGCCAGAGTACCTGGCGGCCCGAGGCACGCCCGCCACGCCAGCCGACCTCGTCGGCCACGAAGGCCTCAGAATGACGAACATCGCCGGCAGCGACGTTCTCGCGTTGGAAGGCCCCACGGGCGATCACCGCCAAGTCCCGTTCGGCGGCCGCTTTCGCGTCGATCACGGCCTAGCGGTCCGCGAGGCGCTGGCGGCCGGGCGCGGGATCGCGCCGGCCCATCAATGGCTGGTCGACGATCTGGTCGCATCCGGACGGATCGAGCCGATCCTGACCGACTATGCCCTGCCCGCTGTGCCGCTCAGCATGCTGATCGCTCCCGAGCGGTCGGGCGTGACGCGGGTCAGGCTGCTCGCCGATTTCCTGGCGGAACGGATCGCTAGCGTGCCGGGCATCGTCCCGTCCGCGCGTCGCTGAGGCGCCCAACAAATGGATTGCCACCGGTGTCACCCATGCTACCCCTTCCGGCAAGCTCGCCTCTAAGGAGCGCCGGAGGAACCGCCATGGACGTCCATTCCCAAACTCCCCCGAACATGGCCCGCCGCACCCTGATCACCGGCGCCGCCGCGCTGGTGGCCTATGCCGCCCTGCCCGTGGTCGGCTACGCGGCCGAAACGCGCTCGCCGGTCGTGACCACCACCAACGGCAAGGTGCGCGGCTATCTGGATGGCGAGGTCAGTGTCTTCAAGGGCCTGCGCTACGGGGCCGACACCGGCGGGGCGCGACGCTTCATGGCCCCGGTCAAGCCCGAGCCCTGGACCGACATCAAGGACGCCCTGGCCTATGGCCCGGCCTCGATGCAGCAGGGCAAGGGCGAGGAAGGCGAGACCCTCGCCGAGGACTGCCTGTTTCTCAATGTTTGGACCCCGGCAAAGCCCAGCAAGAAGGCCGGCCACGCGGACGGCGGCAAGCGACCGGTGATGTTCTACATCCACGGCGGCGCCTATAACGGCGGCTCGGGCGGCCACCCCTGGTACGAGGGGACCAAGCTGGCCAAGCGCGGCGACGTGGTGGTGGTCACCGTGAACCACCGCCTGAACGCCTTCGGCTATCTCTACCTCGCCCGGCTGTTCAACGATCCCAGCGTGGCCGACAGCGGCAACGCCGGCCAGCTKGACCTCGTCCTGGCCCTGCAATGGGTGCGGGACAACATCGCCCGCTTCGGCGGCGATCCGGAGCGGGTGATGCTGTTCGGCCAGTCGGGCGGCGGCGCCAAGATCGCCACCCTGATGGCCATGCCGGCCGCCAAGGGTCTGTTCCACCGCGCCGCGACCATGAGCGGCCAGCAGGTCACCGCAGGCGGCCCGTTCAACGCCACCAAGCGCGCCAAGCTGTTCCTGGAGAAGATCGGCGTGAAGGACCTGGCCGCCCTGCGCGCCATGCCCGCCGAGCAGATGCTGGACGGGCTGAAGGCGGTCGATCCGGTCGCCGGGTCGGGCGGGGTCTATATGGGCCCGGTGCTGGACCAGCGCAGCCTGACCCGCCACCCGTTCTTCCCCGACGCCGCCCCCGAGGGCCTGTCCGTGCCGATGATGTGCGGCAACACCCACGACGAGACCCGCGGCTTCATCGGCTGGGACGCCAAGGCGTTCGACATGACCTGGGATCAGGTGATCGCCAAGCTGCCCGGCCAGTTCAACGCGCGCATCGACATCGACCCTGAAACGGTCGTGGCCTTCTACCGCCAGACCTATCCGCACTATTCGCCGGCGGACGTCTATTTCGCCGCCTCGACGGCCGGCCGCTCGTGGAAGGCGGCGATCATCCAGGACGAGGAACGGGCCAAGGCCAGGGCCCCGGCCTACGCCTACCAGGTCAATTGGAGGTCGCCCAAGGACGGCGGGATCTTCGGCGCGCCGCACACGATCGATATCGGCCTGGTGTTCGGCACGCTGGACGCCAAGGGCTCGATCGTCGGGACCGGACCGGAGTCGGTGGCGATGTCGAACACGATGAGCGACGCCTTCATCGCCTTCGCCCGCGCTGGCGACCCGAACGGCGGGTCCTTGCCCAAGTGGGAGCCCTACACCCTGCCCCGTCGCCAGACGATGGTGTTCGACAACACCTCGCGGATGGAGGACGACCCGCGCGGCGCCGAGCGCGAGTTCTTCAACCGTGTGCCGTTCACCCAGTTCGGGACCTAGGTTCGGCGGCCGGCTCGTCGGTTTCGCCGCCGGAACGGAACGGCCTCACCTCGTAGGGCGGCGCGGCCGGCAGATGATCGACGAGGATGCGCGCCGTCAGGTCCGTGTCCGCCTCGATCGGAGGCGGTTCGCCGAACACGGCCTCCCACAGATCGATCCACGCCTGACGCTTGTCGCACTGCACCGAACAGCTCCTTCAGAGGAGCCAAATGGGCAGCGCCAACAAAGGGTTGCTGGTTAACGGCGGGGTAACCACGAATAGTGAGGAACGCCCCAAAAACGTGTCATCCCGGCCGCAGCGCAGCGGAGAGCCGGGAACCAGGGCAACCGCAGTGCGCCGACCCTGGGTCCCGGACAAGCGCTTCGCGCTTTCCGGGATGACACGGGTTGGGTGCTATTTGATCTCGAGCTCGAACGGCGTCGCCGGCAGGCCCGTGGTCCCGAACAGGTTCATGATCGGGCTGTCGGCCCAGGCGTAGCGGACCTTGGTCGGCGTCATGCCCGTCGGAACCGCCAGCCGCGCGGTCGCGCCCTCCACCGTGGCGTCGACGAAGCGGCAGCCGGCCTCGTCGCACAGCTCGAAGCCGGCTGGTCGGGCCGCGCCATAGACCACCAACGGCTGGTCCAGGGTCACCACCACGCTCGCGCCATCGCCCCGAGCCGAAAGCGGCGCCGGGCCCGAGGCGACCAGGCCCGTCTCGCCATAGGCCAGCTTGCGGGCCAGCAGGGCCAGGCGCTGGCCGACCCGCAGCTTGTCGGCCGGATGGATGTCGTAGGGCGAGCCGATGTCGACGGCCGAGGCCATGCCGACCTTGGGATCGGCCGCCGCCGTCCGGCGCTGGACGTCGCGCAGGGCGGCCCAGTCGGACTTGCCGGGGGTCGAGGTCTGGTTCCCGAAGGCGGCCAGCTGCACCAACAGGAAGGGCTCGGCTGCAAAAGCCTTGCGCCAATCGGCGATCAGGGCCGGCATCAGGCGGGCGTATTCGGGGGCCTCGGTGACATTGGCCTCGCCTTGGTACCAGGCGAAGCCCTTGACCCCGAACGGTACCAGCGGCGCGATCATGCCGTTGCGCAGGGTCGAGAGGCCGCTGGCGCCCATCCATGGCGCGTGCGGCGGCAGGGCGGTGGCGGACAGCGGCGCGGCGACCTTGTAGCGCCAGGTTCCGGAGAGCGGGACGAAGCTTCCGTCCTCGAACGTAAGCCCCTTCTGCGCCGCCTTGCCCCAGGCGCCGCCGCCGCCGCCAGCGTCGATGACGCGCAGGGCGATGACGTTGCGACCGGCCTTCAGGGCGCCCGGCGCGAGACGGTAGTTTCGGGGCGTGTCCCAGCCCTCGGTCGAGCCGATCTCGCGGCCGTTGACGAAGGTGGTGTCCATGTCGTCGACCGGCCCCAGGGCCAGGGTCGCGCCCTGGGCGGCCTGGGCCTTGGTCAGGGTGAGTTCGGTCCGCAGCCAGACCGTGCCGTCGAAGCCGGCCAGATCGGGCGTGGCGTCCTCCCAGAAGTGCTCCATCGGCAAAGTCTTCCAAGCCCGGTCGTCGAGGTCGGGACGGCCCCAGTCCTTGGCGTTCGGGAGCTTGGCGGCCGCCCAGCGGTCCAGCATCGCGGCCCACCGGGGCGGGCCCAGCGCCGGATCGCGGGCATAGTCGTCGAGCACCGCCAGACCCTCGTCATAGGTCTTCAGGGCGGTCAGGCCCTCGCGGCTGATCCAGTCCTGGATCACCGAGCCGCCCCAGGTGGCGTCGATCAGGCCGATCGGGACCTGGGTGGTCTTGCGCAGCTCCCGACCCATGAAGAAGCAGGCGGCGCTGAATTCGGCCGAGGTCTGGGGCGTCGAGACCTTCCAGACGACGCCGGCCGGCAGATCGGTCTGGGGCGTGGGCTTGCTGATCTTGCCGGTCTGCAGCAGGCGGATGTTGGCGTCGGTGGCGCTGGCCACCTCGCCGTCGCCCGCCAGCGCGCGGCGCAGCGGATATTCCATGTTCGACTGGCCCGAGCACAGCCAGACGTCGCCCATCAGCAAATCCGAGACGACCTGGCTTTGACCGCCTGCCTGCACGGTCAGGGTCAGGGCCGGACCGCCGCCGGGGCGGGCCGGCAGCACGGCGCTCCAGCGGCCTTGCGCGTCGGCCGTGGCGGTCGCGGCGGCGCCGGACAGGTCGATCGCGACGGGCGCACTCGGCGCGGCCTGGCCCCACACCCGGATCGGCTGGTCGCGCTGCAGCACCACGTGGTCGCTGAACACCGAGGCCAGCGGACCGGCGACGGCTTGCTGAGAAAGGCCCAGCGCGGTGGCCAGGACGAGAGCTTTCAGCCGCATGGGTCTTTCCTTCCACATCTTCACCCGACCTTCCCGGCGAAGGCCGGGATCCAGATTCAGCCTGAGCGTTGGACCCGTTCGGACCCGCTCAGCCTTATGATCTGGACCCCGGCCTTCGCCGGGGAGGTCGGGTTTAACTAAGGTCTACTGAGCCTTGGCCGGGCACACCGCCCCGGCCGGATCCGCCGTCAGCTTCACATTGGCGATCGACACCTGGAACGTCCCGGCCGTGGCCAGTTCGAACGGGGCGACCACCTTGGTGACGTCGGTTCCGGCGGCCTGGAAGCACTTCAGCGGGATCTTGACGCTGGCCCACTGGCCGGTCGGCGTCCCGGGCGGTGGCGTGACGTCCAGGCGGCCCGCGCCGATCGCCAGGGTCACCGGCTTGGCGGCCGCCGTGTCCAGGCGGTACTCGAAACTCAGCGCCATGTCGGCGTTGGTCTGGAACGACAGATCCAGCGGCTTGTCGCCGACGATCGACAGCTTGCCCGGCTTGTCGCCCGAGAAGGTGACCTGACGGCCGGCCTCCTGCACCCCGCCGGCGTCGACGGACGCCAGTTGCACCGCCGTGCTCGGTGAGGCCCGGAACTCGAACGGCGGCGGGGTCTTGCCGCCGACGAAGTAGTTCACGGCGTTGTCGGCCACCGGCTTGACACCAGAGATCTCGGACAGCTTTCCGAGCTTGGCGCCCGGCTTGGCGTAGGTCAGGCCGTAGCCATAGGCGAACAGCGGGTCATAGGTCCCCTTGCCAGTGCTTGGGTCGCCCTTGTTCAGGGTGAATTGGGCCGCCGTCTTGGGCCAGCTGAACGACAGCTTGCCGTGGAAGTCGTGGCGCGGCTTGCCCGCCTTGTCGCCGATCAGCACGTCGGCGATGCCGCCGCCTTCCGAGCCTGGCAGCCAGGCGGCGACGAAGGCGTCCGAGGCGTTGAGCTCGGGATTGACCCACAGCGGACGGCCGCTGAGGAACACCGCCACCACCGGCACGCCCTTGGCCTTCAGGCTCTTGAGCAAGACCAGGTCGGTCTTGGCGCCCGGCTGGTACTCCAGCGTGGTCTTGAGATCGCCGACACCTTCCGCATACGGATTTTCACCGAACACGACGATGGCGACGTCCGGCTTGGCGCTGAACGCGCCGTCCACCGCCAGGATCGCCTTGCCGCCGCCGGCCTCGACCGCGGTCTTCACGCCCGACCAGATCGACTCGGCGTTGGGGAAGTCGGCATTGGTGTTGCCCGTGCCCTGCCACGACAGGGTCCAGCCGCCCGATTGCTTGCCGATGTCGTCGGCGCCCGAGCCGGCGACCAGCACGTTCGCGCTGGCCTTCACCGGCAGGACGCCGTTGTTCTTCAGCAGCACCAGCGACTTGCGCACCGCCTCGCGGGCGACGGCGCGGTGCTCGGGAGCGCCGATCACGCCCTCGCGGCCCTCGTAGGGACGCGCGGCCTGGAACAGGCCCATCTTGGCCTTCACCCGCAGGATGCGGCGGACCGCGTCGTCGAGCCGGGCCATCGGGATCACGCCCGACTTCACCTCGGCCAGGGTGTTGGCGAAGAGCGCCTTCCAGCTGTCCGGGGCCATGAACATGTCGAGGCCGGCATTGAGCGACTGCGGGCAGTCGGTGGGCTTGCAGCCCGTCACCTGGCCGTGGCCGTTCCAGTCGCCGACCACGAAGCCGTCGAAGCCCATCTTGCCCTTCAGCACGTCGGTCAGCAGGCTCTTATTGCCGTGCATCTTGGTCCCGTTCCAGCTGTTGAAGGAGGCCATGATGGTCAGGGTCCCGGCGTTGATGGCCGGCACATAGCCCTGGGCGTGCAGGCGGATCAGCTCACCTTCCGTGACCTTGGTGTCGCCCTGGTCGTGGCCGTTCTCGGTGCCGCCGTCGCCCAGGAAGTGCTTGGCGCTGGCGGCGACATGGCCCTGCTGGATGACTCCTCCCTGGGACACGGCGCCCTGCAGGCCCAGGATCATCTGGCCGGCATAGGCGCGGACGATGGCCGGGTCTTCCGAATAGCCCTCATAGGTCCGACCCCAGCGGTCGTCGCGCGGCACGGCCAGGGTCGGGCCGAACGCCCAGTCGAAGCCCGCGGCCGAGGTCTCCAGCGCCGTGGCCTTGCCGATGCGGCGGATCAGCTCGGGATCGCGCGCCGCGCCCAGGGCGATGTTGTGCGGGAAGAGGGTCGCGCCGACGACGTTGTTGTTGCCGTGCACCGCGTCCATGCCGAACATCAGCGGAATGGGCGTGCCGCCCTGGCGCTGGGCCGCGCCCTCGCGGAAGGCGCGGGCGGTGTCGACCCAAGGTTTCTGCGGCGAGCGGTCGGGCGCGCCGATCGGCGGCGAGCTGCCGCCGCCCAGGATCGAACCCAGCGGATAGGTCTTCAGGTCCTCGGGCTTGATCTGGCTGATGTCGGCCTGGATGACCTGGCCGACCTTCTCCTCGATCGTCAGCTTGGCCAGCAGGCCGTCGACGAAGGCCTCGGTGGCCGGATCGACCAGGCCCTGGCTTTTGGCCGTCGGCCACTGGGCGGCGTGAGCGGCCGCTTGCGGGCTTTCGGCGGCCACGGTTGCGCTCGCCAGAAAGGTCGACGCCAACAGGGCGACGCAGAGGGTCCTGGTGTTCATTACTCCCCAACTCTTCTCGTTCGACGGCCACGCGCCGCGTGGACAACGTTGTCATACCCCTGGACGGCGATCCATAGGCCGCCTAGTTTGTATGACAAATACTCAGAACAAAGTCGGGTTGGGAACTCCTAATGATGCGGCTCTCGAGGTTTTTGACAGCGCTGACAGCGAGTGCCCTGCTCGGCGGCGCGGCGGCCTCCGCCATGGCCGCCGAACAGGCCGTGACCTCACCGAATGGACAGACCGAAATCCGCCTGTCGGACGCCGATGGCCAGGCCAGCTTCACCTTGAAGTTCAAGGGCCAGACCTTGATCGCGCCCTCGCCCCTGGGCCTCGTGCTGGACAAGGGCGGGACGCTGTCGCGCGGAGTCACGATCGTCGGGGCCACGACCCGGACCGTCGACCAGACCTACGAGCTGGTGGCCGGAAAGACCCGGACCGTGCGCGACCGCTTTGGCGAAACCACGGTGGAATTTCTGGAGACGGGCGGGCTGCAGCGCCGGCTGAAGGTGATCGCCCGCGCCTATGATGACGGCGTCGCCTTCCGCTACGTCCTGCCGGATCAGGCCAAACTCGCCGGCGTGGCGGTGCGAGGCGAGGAGACGCGATTCGACTTCGCGGGCGACGACAGCTGCTGGGCGCTGAACCTTGGCCGCTTCGGCACCTCGCACGAGGGCGAGTACGACCCGATCAAGGCCAGCAGCTTCCGCGCCGCGGCGCTTTACGAGCTGCCGGTGGTCTGCCAGACGGCCAAGGGAACGGCCTTCGCCCTGGCCGAGGCCGACCTGAAGAACTGGGCCGGCCTTTACTTGACCGGTCGCGGCGACGGGGGCCTGGGCCTGCAAGCCCAGCTGTCGCCGCGCCTGGATGATCCGTCCAAGGCCGTGCTGAGCCGGATCGGGACCGACACCGTCTCGTCCTGGCGCGTGGTGATGGTCGGCGACACGCCGGGAGACCTGGTCTCGTCGAACCTGATCACCAGCCTGAACCCGCCGACCACCCTGACCGACACCAGCTGGATCAAGCCCGGCAAGGCGGCCTGGGACTGGTGGAACGGCTCCAAGGTCGAAGGTGTCGCTGATGGCGGCGGCATGAACGACGCGACGATGAAGCGCTTCATCGACTTCGCCGCCGCCAACAAGCTGGAATACATGCTGATCGACGACGGCTGGTACGTCGGCTCGGGCCAGGCGCCGACAATTCTTCCGGGCACGGACGTCATCCGCGCCATCCCGGCCATCAACGTCCAGGACCTGGTCGCCTACGGCCGCGACAAGGGTGTGGGGATCATGGTTTGGGTCCACTGGAAGGCCCTGGACGCCCAGATGGACGAGGCGCTGGCGGCCTACGAGGCCTGGGGCGTCAAGGGGATTAAGGTCGACTTCATGGACCGCGACGACCAGCAGATCGTCGACTTCTACCACCGTCTGCTGACCAAGGCCGGCCAGCACCGGCTGATGGTCGACCTGCACGGCGCCTATCGCCCGACCGGCCTGACCCGCACCTATCCGCACTTCGTCACCCAGGAAGGCGTGATGGGGGCCGAGTACAACAAGTGGAGCCGGCGGGTGACCGCCACCCACAACGTCACCCTGCCCTTCACCCGAATGCTACTGGGGCCGATGGACTACACGCCGGGCGGCTTCAAGAACGTGCGGCCGGCGCAGTTCAAGAACCAGTTCGTCCTGCCGACGGTCCAGACCACGCGCGGCCAGGCCCTGGCCATGTACGTGGTCTATGACAGTCCGCTGTCGATGGTCTCGGACAGTCCCCTGACCTACGCCGCCTCGCCCGCCGGGCTGGACTTCGTCAGCGCCATCCCGACCACCTGGGACGAGACCCGGGTGCTGTCGGGCGAGATCGGCCAGTCGATCGTCATCGCCCGCCGCAAGGGGGCCGAATGGTGGGTCGGGGCCATGACCAACGAGGCGGGCCAGACCGTGAAGGTCCCGCTGGCCTTCCTCGGCGCCGGCCGCTTCCAGGCCGAGATCCGCGAGGACGGGCCCGAACCCACCGCCCTGAAGACCCGAACCCAAACGGTCGGCGCTCCGCAGACCCTCACCCTGACGCTCGCCCCCAGCGGCGGCGGCGTCGTACGCCTGACCCCGGCGAAGTAGCGAGCTTTCCATGACCTTCTCACGACGCGACCTGATGGCCGCCGGCGCGGCCCTGACCGCCACCCCCGCCCTGGCCACCGCGAAAGGCCCGTTCCAGCCGAACTGGGAGTCCCTGGCGGCCGGCTACAAGGTTCCCGACTGGTTCCGGGACGCCAAGCTCGGCATCTGGTCGCACTGGGGCCCGCAGTGCGTGCCCGAGTTCGGCGACTGGTACGCCCGGCAGATGTATATCCAGGGCAACCGGGTCTATGAGCATCACCTGAAGACCTACGGCCATCCGGCTGACTTCGGCTTCATGCAGTTCATTCCGCGCTGGAAGGCCCAGAACTGGGATCCCGACGCCCTGATGAAGAAGTATGTCGCCGCCGGCGCGAAATACTTCATGTCGATGGCCAACCACCACGACAACCTCGACATGTTCGACAGCCGCCACCACGCCTGGAACACCACGCGCGTGGGCCCCAAGCGCGACATTGTCGGGACCTGGGCCAAGGTCGCTCGCGCCCACGGCCTCAGGTTCGGGGTCTCCAATCACAGCGCCCACGCCTGGCACTGGTGGCAGACGGCCTATGGCTACGACGCCGAGGGCCCGCGCAAGGGTCAGCGCTACGACGCCTTCCGGCTGACCAAGGCGGACGGCAAGGGCCAGTGGTGGCAGGGCCTGGATCCGCAGGCGCTCTATACCGGCCGAAACATCGTCATCCCCGACGGGATCACCAGCGCCGAGGAGGCCAAGGCCTGGCACGAAAAACATAGCGGCGAGTGGGACGAGAACCCGCCACCCATGAACCCGGCCTTCGTCCGAAACTGGCTGTTGCGCCAAAACGACCTGGCCGACCGCTACAGGCCCGACCTGGTCTATTTCGACAACACCACCCTGCCGCTGGGCTGGGCGGGGCTGGAGGCGACGGCGCACTATTACAACACCGCGGTCCAGCGCCTGGGCCGCACCGACGTGGTGGTCACCGGCAAGAAGCTCTCGCCGCTCCAGCGGCGCGGCATCGTCGAGGATGTCGAGCGCGGCTTCTCTGACCGCCTGCGCGACGAGCCTTGGCAGACCGACACCTGCATCGGCGAGTGGCACTACAGCCGGCCCCTCTACGAGCGGAACGGCTACAAGTCGGGCCGCGACGTGATCCAGCGGCTGCTGGACGTGGTCAGCAAGAACGGCTGCCTGCTGCTGTCCGTCCCGATGCGCGGCGACGGCACGATCGACGACAAGGAAGAGAAGATCCTGGCCGACATGGGCGGCTGGATCGCGGTCAACGGCGAGGCGATCTACGCCACCCGGCCCTGGCGAGTGTTCGGCGAGGGCCCGACCAAGCTGGTCGAAGGGATGATGAACGAGGGCGGCGCCAAGCCGTTCGTGGCGACCGACATCCGCTTCACCACCAAGGCCGGCGCGCTCTACGCCCTGCCGATGGCCTGGCCGGAAGGGTCGCTGACGATCGAGAGCCTGGCGAACGGGCGCGCGCCCGGCGAGGTCCGGCGCGTGACCCTGCTGGGCGGGACCGATCCCCTGCCCTTCCGCCGCGAAGCGGGGGGGCTGATCATCGACCTACCGCAGCGCCGACCGGCCTTTACGCCGGTGCTGAAGATCGAAGGGCCGGGTTTGGTCTAGGATCCGTCCTCATAGAACAATGCCCTTTCCCTCGTCATCCCGGCCGAAGCGCGCAGCGCGTAGAACCGGGATGACGAGGGTTTAGAGCTCTGATTTCTCTCAGCCCTGCAGTCGGTCAATCGGGGACGGAACCTAGACCACGAAAAAGGGGCGGACCCGAAGGTCCGCCCCTAGTCGTTTCGGGGCCATACGCGACCGCGAAGACGTTTCTGCTTAGCGGAACAGGCTCAGGATCGACGACGAAGACTGGTTCGCGATCGACAGCGCCTGGATGCCCAGCTGCTGCTTGGTCTGCAGCGATTGCAGGCGAGCGCTTTCCTTGGCCAGGTCGGCGTCCACCAGGTTGCCGACGCCGGCTTCCAGGCTGTCTTGCAGCTTGCCGACGAAGGTCAGGTGGGTGTCGAGGCCGGTCGAGCT
>NZ_JBFUJD010000060.1:0-35297 GCF_056401555.1 Caulobacter sp. P4_E5 | reverse complement strand
GAGCTCGGCGATCCTGGCCTCTTACCTGCCGACGCTGATCATCAGCCACTTCGGCGGCAAGGACTCGCCCGGCACCTTTCTGATCATGGCGGCGATCTTCGGCGTCCTGTTCAGCCTGGTCGTGCTGCTGGTCGTACTGCTGACCTGGGAGCGTCCCTATACCGACGCCGAAAAGCTGATCCAGCCCGAGCCCATGGACTGGACCAAGGCGGCGCTGATCCCGGTCAACATGTTCCGCGACCTGTTCTCGACCCTGAAGATCAAGGCGTTCCGTCAGCACCTCTCGCTCTATCTGGGCGGCTATATCTCGCAGGACATCTTCAACACCGCCTTCCCGCTGTTCGTGGCCACGGTGATGATGGGGGCCACCCTGATCATCTCGCAGCTGATGACGACCATGTACGTCGCCCAGCTGATCTCGGTGATGATCGCCGTCAATGTCGTCATCCGCACCGGACCGACCGCCGCCTATCGCATGGCCATCAGCTTCGTCTGCGCGGCCTTGCTGCTGTTCCTAGCCTTCTATCTGATCCAGCCGGCGAGCTTCGCCGCGGGCTTGAAGGGACTGGGCGGCAACATCTTCAGCGGCGCCGCGCCGCCGGTCGTTCTGTTCTGGCTGTTCGTGCCCATCATCCTGGCGGGCCTGGGACGTGGGACGCTGAACTTCGTGCCCTGGAGCGTCTACAACTACCTGCCCGACGTCGACGAGGCCGTGACCGGCCAGCGCCGCGAAGGCATCTTCGCCGGGGTGATGACCTTCGTGCGCAAGATCGCCCAGTCGGGCGCGATCGTGCTGACCACCAGCCTGATCGGCATGGGCGGCTACGTCGCCGCCGACAAGAGCCACCCCGGCGTGGCCGTGGTTCAGTCGCCCGAGGCCATCCGCGCCGTGGTGCTGGTCATGGTCGGCGGCCCGATCCTGGTCATGCTGGCCGGCATGGTCATCTCTTGGCGCTTCCGCCTCAATGCCAGGACCCACGAAATCCTGATCCACGAGGTCGAGCGCCTGCGCGCCGGCGCCACCGAGGCCGAGAGCGCGGAGTCCAAGGCCATCGTCGAGGAGCTCACCGGGTGGAAGTGGGAACGGCTCTGGGGTCGCGCCTAAAGCCAGCCGTTCGAGCGGGCGATGCGGCCGGCCTCCACCCGGTTGGCCGCGCCCAGCTTCTGGGCCGCTTCCGACAGGTAGTTGCGGACCGTGCCGGGCGAGAGGTCCAGCACCTCGGCGATGTCCTTGTTCGAGCGCCCCTCCTCGGCCAGGCGCAGGATCTCGCGCTCGCGGTCGGTGAGCGGGTCGGGCTGAGCGTCCCAGATCGTCTCGGACAGCTCCGGCGCGATGGCGCGGCCGCCGGCGGCGATGGTCCGGACGGCAGCAGCGAGCACGCTGCTGGGTCCGTCCTTCAGTAGATAGCCTTTCACCCCCGCTTCCATGGCGCGACGCAGATAGCCGGGCCGGCCGAAGGTGGTGACGATCAGCACCCGGGTCGGGACGCCGTCGGCCTTCAGCCGTGCGGCGACGTCGATGCCAGTCAGGTGCGGCATCTCGATATCGGAGATCAACACGTCGGGCTTTTCGGACCGGACCAGGTCGAGGGCCTTCTGGCCGTCCGGCGCGCAGCCGACCACCTGGATATCGCCCTCCAGCTCCAGCAGCGCGCTGAGCGCGCCCAGCACCATCTGCTGGTCTTCGGCGATGACGACACGGATCACGAGACGGACTCCCCAGGCGCGCTCTCCAGCGGCGCTGTGGCGACGAGGCGCGTGCCCCGCCGATCGGACTTGATGTCCAGGCCGCCGCCGATCGCCGACAGCCGCGTGCGCATGCCTTTGAGGCCCGAACCCTCGACCAGTTCCCCACCCTTGCCATCATCGGCGACGCTGAGCGTCAGGGCCGAAGCGCTGGGCTCCAGGCGGATCTCGCAGCGCGCCGCGCCGGAATGGCGGATGACGTTGGTCACGGCCTCGCGCAGGGCCATGGCCAGCACGGCCTCCTGGCCGGGATGGCCATCCGGCGCGCCGCCCGAGACCTCGGCCGTCACATTGGCCGCCGCCAGCGCCGTCTTGGCGCGTTCGAGCTCGGTTGTCAGCGAGGCGCCCTTCATGCCGACCACGGCGGTGCGGACCTCGGCCAGGGCCTCGCGCGCGGCGGTGGCGACCGACTGCATCTCGCGCTCGGCGGCGGCGGCGTCCCGGCTGACCAGGCGCGCGGCCAGCTCGGCCTTCACCGCCACCAGGGTCAGGGTGTGGCCCAGCAGATCGTGCAGATCGCGAGAGATCCGCTCGCGCTCGGCCGTGGTGGCCAGGGCCCGGACCTCCTCGTGGGCGAGCGCCAACTCCTGGTTCTTGCGCTCGACGTCGGCCTGCATCAGGCCGGCGAAACCCGTGATGCCGCCGAACAGCACGCCCGAGGCCCAGACCGGCCAACTGTTGTTCATGAACAGCGGGCCAGTGGCCAGCAGGACCACCTCCATCGCGATCATAACCCGCACCGAGATCCGCCGGGACGGCAGCCTCGCGGCGAACGACATGGCGTAGATCGTGAAGACGCTCCAGCCCGTGTTGAACGGCGACAGCGCCATGCCGATGCCGAAGATCGCCAGCACCTGCCACAGCGCCGGCCGACCCTTGCGGAGCCAGATCGACCAGAAGAGCGCGATGAAGACGCCGATGCCGGCCAGCGAGGCGACGATCTCGATCGTCCCGGGTTTTCGGAACAGCCACGAGATGAAGTAAAATGGCACGTACGAGAGGAACACCAGGCTCCACCGGCGGCGGAACACGCCGTCCGCCAACGGCGCGCCGTTCGTTTCACCCTGGGTGCGAGTCGATATCCCCTGCTCCATGGCGGCGATGTCGCGCGCGGGGCTCGTCATGGTCAAGCCGCCTGCCGCCGCCAGGCCGACCAGGCGCCGATCATGGCGGCCAGGCTGATCGCGGCCAGCACCAGCAGGTGGCGTTGGACGTCGGCCATCGGCGCCATGCCCGACAGCATCATCGACAGTTGGCCCAGGTGGTAGGACGGCGTGACCTCGGCGATCTTGGCGACCCAGCCCGGCAACAGGTTCAACGGCATCCACAGTCCGCCGAACAGGCAGAAGCCGAGGAACAGCAGGTTCGCGACCGCCGCCGCGCCTTGCGAGCCCATGCGCAGGCCGATGTTCAAGCCGATCAGGGCGAAGGGAATGGCGGAGGCCAGGCCCAGGCCGAGAGTGGCCGCCCAACGCCACGGGACCATCACGACCCCACCGAAGTAGGCCAGCACGCCCAATAGGCCGATGGCCGAGGCCACCAGCGCCAAGGCGGCGGCCAGACGGCCAGCCAGGTAGCCACCGGCGGGCAGCGGCGCGATCTGCTTCAGCTCGATCAGCTTGGCCTCGCGCTCGGCGGCAACGGCGGCGCCGAACCCGAACATGGCCGGGGCGATGGCGGCGAAGATCACGTAGTTGGCCAGCATCGTGTGGGCGATCTCCTCGCGCCCCTTGCTGAAGCCCAGCCCGACGATGCCGTAGAACAGCAGCGGCAGCGCCACGCTGGGGATCAGGAACTGCGGGGTGCGCCAGGTCGAGACGATCTGGGCGCGGGCTTCACGGAAATAGACCAGCAGGGTGTGCATCTCAGGCGACCTCGATTTGGTTCTGGACGGTCTTGGGGCTGGGCGCGCCAGCCTGGACCAGACGCGTGACGGCGTCCTCGAGCGAGGCCCCGGCCACGGTCAGATCGTCGACGGTCTCGTCGCGAGCCAAAAGCTCGCGCAGGGTGGCGGGCGCCGAGGTGGTCAACAGGGTGATCCTGCCGCCCTCCCGGCTGACCCCGGTGACGCGAGCCAGGTCCGCCAGCTCCGCGTCGGACAGGCGGGTACGGCAGCGAATGGCGACGGCCGAGACGCGGCTCTTGATCGCCTCGGGCGAGCCGTCGGCGATGACCTGGCCATGGTCGATGACCACGATGCGGTCGGCCAGGGCCTCGGCTTCATCCAGGTGGTGGGTGGTCAGCAACACAGCCGCGCCACGGCCGATCTCGGCCCGCACGGCCGCCCACAGGCCTCGACGGGCGTCGATGTCCATGCCGGTGGTGGGCTCGTCCAGCACCAGGAAGTCCGGGCGGCCGGCGATGGCCAGAGCGAACTGCACGCGGCGCTGCTGGCCGCCGGACAGCGCTCCGCAGCGGCGGCGCTCGAGCCCCTCGAGGCCCGCCAGGTGAACGATTTCGTCGAGCGGCCGGGGGTTGCGGTAGTAGCCGCGGAACAGGTCCACCTGCTCGCGGACAGTCAGGGTGCGCGGCAGGCCGGCCTCCTGCAGCATGACGCCCATCCGGCCCCGAGCCTTGACGTCGCGGGGATCGCCGCCGAACAGGCGCGCCTCGCCCTCATCGGGACGGAGACGACCGGTCAGCAGAGCGACGCTGGTGCTCTTGCCCGCGCCATTGGGACCCAGCAGGGCCACGCACTGGCCCGGGCGAATGGCCAGATCCAGGCCGTTCAGCGCCAGGGTCGCGCCCCGCCGTTTGACCGCCCGGCGAAGCGCCGCGACCGGCGGCTGCGAAAGTTCGGCTGACATCGATAGCTCCCTCGTTGTGGAGCCACCATGCCATCGCGCCGCACGCGCCATCAGTGCCGGCCGTCATCGGGCCGGCATGACAAACGTCACCTCATCGACAAGCTGCGCCAATCCGTCGCGCCCACTCTTAACGCTGCTTCCCAGGCGGCCGCCCTACGATCGGGGAAACGTCACAGTGATCGAGGCGCCTTCCGACCATGGACCTTCGCGAAGCCCAGCGCCTGGCCGCTCTGAGGTCGTATAAGGTCCTGGACACGCCGGCCGACGCCGCCATCGATCGCTTGGCGAAACTGGCCGGCAACCTGTTCGACGCTCCCATCGCATTGGTGTCGCTGGTCGATCAGGAACGCCAATGGTTCAAGGCTCGGATCGGCCTCGACACCGCCTCCACGCCGCGCAGTCAAGCGTTCTGCGCTCACGCCGTCGCCATGGGTCCGGAAGCCGTCATGGTGATCGAGGACGCTTCTCTCGATCCCCGCTTCGCCGATTTTCCGTGGGTGACCGGCCCGCCACGCATCCGTTTCTACGCCGGGGCCACCCTGACCACGAAGGATGGGCACAACCTCGGCGCCTTGTGCGTGATGGACGACAAGCCCCGCCCTCGGCCGCCAGAGACCGAGCTGGAGCGTCTGAAGCTGCTGGCGCGGATCATCGTCGACGAACTCGAACTGGCCAAGGCCCACCGTCTGGCCGCCGAGAAACAGCGCTTGCTGGAGCTGGCCGAGAGCATGGCCGGCGTGGGCCATTGGCGAGTCGACGTCGCCACCAAACAGGTGACCTGGTCGGATCAGATGTACGTGATCCACGGTCTGGATCGCGACACCTACACGCCGGAGCTGGGCGCTGACCTTGCCCACTATCCGCCCGAGCACCGCCCCCACATAAGGCGGTGCTTCGCGGCCGCGATCGAGACCAAGGGCGGCTTCGATCTCCAGGTCCAGATAAGCCGCGCCGACGGACAGATCCGCGATGTCGTGTCCCGCGGCGCCAGCGAACTGGGCGAGGACGGCGAGGTGGTGGCCCTGTTCGGCCTGCTGCAGGACGTCACCGATTATTCCAACGCCATGCGGGCCGTGGAGCGCACCAGCGATCGCTACCGGTTGCTGACCGAGAACGCCAACGACCTCGTGACCAAGATGGATCTCGATGGCCGGTTCAACTACGTCTCGCCTGCGGTGAAGGCCATGTCCGGCTACATGGCCGAAGAGCTCGTCGGACACGTCGCGCTCGAGTTCATCCACCCTGACGATCGCGCGCGGGTCGCGCGCACCTTCGAGGCGGCCCTGCCCGGTCCGTCGGGATGGCTGATCGAATATCGAATCGTGCGCAAGGACGGCGCGGTCCGCTGGGTCGAGGCGCGACCCAAGCTGCTCCGTGATCCGGAAACCGGCGCGCCCTGCGCCGTAACGGACGTGATCCGCGACATCACGGACCGCAAGGCCGCCGACGACGCCCTGGCCGACAGCGAGGCGCGCTATCGGCTGTTGGCGGACAACGCCAGCGACATGATCACCCGGTTCGACGCCAGGAGCACCATCCTGTTCATGTCACCCGCCAGTGAAGCCATGCTGGGCTATAGGCCCGAAGAGATGCTGGGCAAGCGAGTCATCGACTTCGTCCATCCGGCCGATCAACCGACCGTCCTGACCTACTATGCGGCCCTGGTCGCCGCCGGTCCCGGCGCCGCGGCCGAGCCTTTTCAATTTCGCTGCAAGTGCAAGGACGGGAAATGGCTCTGGGTCGAGGGCCAGCCGACCCTGTTTTTCGATCCCGAGACCGGCGCCCTGACCGGCATTCAGGACGTCGTCCGCGACATCAGCACGCGCAAGGCGATGGAGGCGGCGCTGGAGGCCGCCCGCGCCGAAGCCGAGGCCGCGGCCAACGTGAAGGCCGAGTTCCTGTCGAACATGAGTCACGAGCTGCGTACGCCGCTGACCGCGGTGCTGGGCTTCTCGCGCCTGATCGCGGAGCAACCGGAACTGACGGCGACGACACGCGGCTTCGTCGAGCGCGTGACCAGCGCCGGCAAGGCCCTGCTGTCGACGGTCAATGACATCCTAGACTTCTCAAAGCTGGAAGCAGGCCAGGTCGAGATTGTCCCGCAGGCCTGCGAACCGGCCTTGCTGGTTACCGAGGCGCTGGAACTCTTCTCCCTGCAGGCGGGCGAGAAGAACGTCACGCTTCGCGGCCAGGGCCTCGACACCCTGCCGGCCTGGCTGACGCTGGCGCCCGACCGGGTGCGCCAGGTCCTGCTGAACCTGGTCGGCAACGCCGTGAAGTTCACCGATCACGGCGAGATCGTCGTCGAGGCGGATTATCATCACGGCCGGTTGCGGCTGGCCGTCCGTGACAGTGGCGCGGGCATTCCGGCCGACTGGCTGGAGGCGCTGTTCAAGCGCTTCTCGCAGGTCGACGGCTCCTCCACCCGCCGCCACGGCGGCACCGGCCTGGGCCTGGCGATCTGCAAGGGCCTGGTCGAGGCCATGGGCGGGACGATTGGCGTCGAAAGCACGGTTGGTAAGGGCTCCTGCTTCTGGTTCGAGATCCCCGCCCCCGCGACCGACGCCCCCTTGCCGATGATCGTGGCGGCCGAGCCCGCCGCCGCTGTCCAGGGGCGCCAGGTGCTGGTGGTCGACGACAATGCGGTCAATCGCGCCCTCGTCTCGGCGGTTCTGGCCGCCTTGGCGATCGAGCTGACGGAAGCGGAGGACGGCGCGGCGGCGGTCGCGATCGCCCAGACCCGCGCCTTCGACCTGATCCTCATGGATCTGCGCATGCCGGTGATGGACGGCGAGACCGCGTCCCGCCACATCCGCCAGGGTGATGGGCCCAACTGCCGGACGCCGATCATCGCCTTCTCGGCGGACATCACCTCGCGGATCGACGAGACCCTGTTCGACGGCATGCTGGGCAAGCCGCTGGATTCGGGCGCTCTGCTGCGCGGCGTCGCCACGATCATGATCGACGGCGGAGTCGCGGCGGCGGCCTGAAGGTCTAGGTCCTCCGGAGCGTCTTCTCGGAGCTGCCTGCTCCGCCCGGCGTTGATGCCTCGCGCAGCAACGAGGTGGCCTCATGAGCAGCTCTTCCTTCCGCCGAGATACGATCACCCGGCCGATCTTCCAGTGGGCAAAGGGTGTGCTGCCCGCCCTCTCGGAAACCGAACGCGACGCCATCGAGGCCGGCGACACCTGGTGGGACGCGGCGCTGTTCACCGGTGATCCCGACTGGAGCGAGCTCCTCGCCTTCCCCAAGCCGGTTCTGAGCCCTGACGAAAAGGCCTTCTTCGATGGGCCGGTCGAAACGCTCTGCGCCATGCTCGACGACTGGCGCATGACCTGGGAGACGCGCGACCTCTCGCCGGAGGTCTGGGACTTCCTCAAGCGCGAGAAGTTCTTCGGCATGATCATCCCGAGGGAACACGGGGGCCTCGGCTTCTCGGCCTTCGGCCACGCCGAGATCGTGCGCAAGATCGCCACCCGCTCGACCTCGGCGGCGGTGACGGCGATGGTGCCCAACTCGCTGGGCCCGGGCGAGCTGATCCTGCGCTTTGGTACGAAGGAACAGCAGGACTATTGGCTGCCGCGCCTGGCCGACGGCCGCGAAATCCCGGCCTTCGGCCTGACCAGCCCCGAGGCCGGCTCGGACGCTTCGGCCATGACCGACGAGGGCGTGGTCTGTCGAGGGATCTGGAAGGGACAGGAAACGCTGGGGGTCCGCCTTAACTGGCACAAGCGCTACATCACCCTCGGCCCGGTTTRCACGGTGCTGGGCCTGGCCTTCAAGCTGCGGGACCCCGACCGCCTGCTCGGCGGCGAGGAAGATGTCGGCATCACCTGCGCCCTCGTGCCGACCGACACGCCCGGGGTCAGCATCGGCCGCCGCCACCTGCCGGCGTTCCAGACCTTCCAGAACGGTCCCAACTGGGGCGAGAACGTCTTCATCCCGCTGGACCTGATCATCGGCGGGGCCAAGCGGGCCGGCCAAGGCTGGAAGATGCTGATGACGGCGCTGGCGGCCGGGCGCGGCATCTCCCTGCCCGCGATGTCGGGCGCGGCGGCGGCCTACAGCGCCCTGACGACCGGCGCCTACGCCAGGGTGCGCCAGCAGTTCGGCATTTCGATCGGCAAGTTCGAAGGCGTGCAGGAGCGCCTGGCCCGCATCGCCGGCAACGCCTACCTCGTCGACGGCGCGCGGCGACTGACCTGCGCCGGTCTCGATATGGGCCGGCATCCCTCGGTGATCTCAGCCCTGCTGAAGTCGGGCGCGACCGAGCGGATGCGGATTGTCGTCAACGACGCCATGGACGTCCATGGCGGCAAGGCGATCATGGAAGGGCCGCGCAACTACATGGGCGCCCAGTATCGCGCCGTGCCGGTCGGCATCACGGTCGAGGGCGCCAACATCCTGACCCGCAGCCTGATGGTGTTCGGCCAGGGCGCGATCCGGGCGCATCCGTACATGCTGCGAGAGATCCTGGCGCTCGGTGAGGACGACGCAGACAAGGGTCTGGCGGACTTCGACGAAGCATTCTGGGCCCACGTCGCCCATGCCCTGCGCAATTGTCTGAAGGCCACGGCGCGCGCCTGGACCGATGGTGCGCTTTCGCCCGCGCCCGACGCCGGTCGCGCCAGTCGCTTCTACCGTCAGCTAGGTCGCTACAGCGCCGCCTTCGCCCTGACCTCGGACATCGCCCTTCTGACCCTGGGCGGCGCGCTGAAGCGCAAGGAGATGTTGTCGGCGCGCCTGGGCGACATCCTGTCCGAGATGTACTTCCTGTCCGGCGCCCTGAAGCGCTGGGAGGACGAGGGCCGCCAGGAAGACGATTTCCCTTTGCTGCGCTGGTGCGCCGAGACGACGTTCGCGACCATCGAGCAGCGCTTCGACGAGGTGTTCGCCAATCTGCCCAATCGCCTGGCGGGCTGGCTGCTGCGGGCGGCGGTGCTGCCGTTCGGCGCGCGACGGCGCGGTCCGCCGGACCACGTCACTCGCGCCTGCGCCGACCTGCTGCTGCATCCTTCGCCGACCCGGGACCGTTTGGTCGAGGGCGTCTATGTCGGCGGCAAGGACGGAGCGATCGGTCAGTTGATCGACGCCTTCGAGCGCGTGGTCGCCACCCAGCCGATCCACGATCGCCTCAAGGACCATGGCATCCGCGCGTGGAAGGACGGCCTGGACAAGGRCCTTCTCACGCCCGAGGAGACTAGCGCCCTGGCGGCCGCCGACGCGGCGGTGGCGAAGGTGATCGCGGTCGACGACTTCGCGCCCGAAGACCTATCCCCGCCCCTCCCGAAGGCCGCCCGCCCCCAGACTCAGACCAAGCGCTCGCGGGGCTCGGCCATTGCCGAACCGACGGTCGGCCGCGAGCCGCGCGCCTTCGGCGACGAAACGCCGCCCCTCGGCTAGAAACCCGACCTTGGAGCCTGGGCCGGCGTCGCTGTACAACCACAGTTCGGCGCTGAGTCCCGGGAAGGTCGGTTCATGCATACCCAGAGAGTTCTCGTGACGGGCGGCGCGGGCTTCGTCGGCTCGCATCTTTGCGACCGGCTGCTGGAGTCCGGCGCCGAGGTGCTGTGCGTCGACAACTACTACACGGGCTCGCGCCAGAACGTGGCGCAGAACCTGGCCAACCCACGGTTCGAGCTGCTGCGGCACGATGTGACCATGCCGCTCTATGTCGAGGTGGACCAGATCTACAATCTGGCCTGCCCGGCCAGCCCGGTGCATTACCAGTTCGACCCCGTGCAGACGACCAAGACCAGCGTCCACGGGGCCATCAACATGCTGGGCCTGGCCAAGCGGGTGAAGGCCAAGATCCTGCAGGCCTCGACCTCGGAGGTCTATGGCGACCCGAGCATCCACCCGCAGGTCGAAACCTACTGGGGCAATGTCAATCCGATCGGCATCCGCTCTTGCTACGACGAGGGCAAGCGGTGCGCCGAGACCCTGTTCTTCGACTACTGGCGCCAGCACAGGCTGCGCATCAAGGTGGCGCGGATCTTCAACACCTACGGCCCCCGCATGCACCCGAATGACGGGCGCGTGGTGTCGAACTTCATCGTCCAGGCGCTGAAGGGCGAAGACATCACCCTCTATGGCGATGGCAATCAGACCCGCTCGTTCTGCTATGTCGACGACCTGGTCGATGGCCTGATGCGGCTGATGAACACCGGCGACGACGTCACCGGCCCGATCAATCTGGGCAACCCCGTCGAGTTCACCATGAAGCAGCTGGCGGAGCTGGTGCTGGAACTGACCGGCGCCAAGTCGGCGATCGTCCACCGCCCCCTGCCCTCCGACGACCCGCGGCAGCGCCAGCCCGACATCACCCTGGCCAAGCAGCATCTGGACTGGGCGCCGACCGCGCCGCTGAAGGTGGGGCTGATGAGGACGATCGAGTATTTCGACGACCTGCTGAAGACCGCCTAGCGCTTCCGGAGCAGCTTCAAATCGGACTCGGGGCCATCGCTGCGACCGCCGAACCAGCCCATCCAAAAGTGGGCGTAGTCGCGCAGCATGTCGCGCGGCACGAAGAATCCATGGCGGTAGGGCGTATCGACGCCGATCACCAGCTTGGGATCGGGCTCGTCCTCGTACCAGGTGCCGAAAAGACGGTCCCAGATCGGCGCGATGGCGAAGTGGCCGGTCGGCCGGCTCATGTCCAGCTTATGGTGAGCCCGGTGATGGTTCGGCGACTGGATCAGCCAGCGCCCAACCCAGCCCCAGTCGGCGTCGATCTTCCCGTGGATCACCAGGCCAATCCCGACCACCAGGACGTTGACATAGATCATCACTTCCGGCGGCGCGCCCAGTACGGCCAAGGGCAGGTTAACGATGAAGATCGCCGTGAAGGTCGCCGGATGCTGGCGCACCGAGGTCACCACACCGAAGTCCTCGGCCGAGTGGTGATAGCGATGCAGCGGCCAGAAGAACTTCGTGTGGTCCGTCCGATGGGTCCAGTAGTCGAAGAAGCTGTAGACGCCGAAATACAGCGGCAGCTGCAGCGCGAACGGCAGCGGCGGCGGGCCTAGATCGACCCCGGTGGCGGCCTTGATCGTCGCGTGGATCCAGGCGCCGGAGATCATCGAAACGCCCAGCATCATCACCCGACCGACGATGTCGAGCACATGGCCCTGCCCCAGGATGAAGACCGCCAGATCGGTGTTCAGCGAGGGCGTGCGGGCGAACAGCAGCTGGCGCAGCGAGCTGCCTTCCCAACCCACCGTTACGCACTCGATCCATAGGGCTGTCGGCAGCAGAAGGAAGACCAGGAAGACGTTGTTCAGGTGATCGTGGACCGAGGCGGTATGCAGGGTCCTGCCCAGCAGAGTCAGGGTCAGCTCGGCCGGGATCAGCTTCAGCGCCAGCCACCAGGCCGCGCCAGCGACGGCGACGTAGACCGCGAAGCCGGCGACCAGCGCCGCTCGGCCCAGGCCACGCGACGGGGGCGTCTCGACCCCGATCTCGGCGGCCGCCTGAAGCGCTGCTGGTTTCAAAACGTCCCGCTCCCCTGGGGTTTCAGGCGGCCATTGATGCCTCAGCGCCGTTAAAACTTGGTGTGGCGCTTCAAACGCTGGGTTTCGGGGCATCAGCTAAACATTCCGACAGCGCGGACGGACGGCCCGCGGCAGAAGGCTTGTCCCAGTCACAGCTCCAGCCTAACAGCCCGATCATGACGCTCCGCGCGCCCCTTTTTGCCTTGCTAATCGCCGCCTCGGCCCCGGCGATCGCCCAAGCTCAGGCCGTCGAGGCGATCTCGGTCTGGGGCCGCCGCGCCAACGAGTTGGGCCGCGCGACCTCGGCCAGCGAGGGCCGCATCGCCTATGCCGACTTCTCCGTGCGGCCGCTGCTGCGCCCTGGCGAGCTAGTCGAGGCCGTGCCCGGCCTGGCCGCCACCCAGCACTCGGGCGCGGGCAAGGCCAACCAGTACTTTCTGCGCGGTTTCAACCTGGACCACGGCACGGATCTGGCCGTCTCGCTGGACGGCGTCCCGCTGAACCTGCCCTCGCACGGACACGGCCAAGGCTATCTGGACCTCAATGTCCTGACCCCGGAGTTCGTCCACGACATCAGCTTCAAGAAAGGCCCCTACGCGGCCGAGAACGGCGACTTCGCCACGGCCGGCGCGGTGGCGTTCGAGACGGCCGACCACCTGCACGGCGACGGCTTGCAAGCCTGGGTCGGCGAGAACGCCTACTACCGCGCGGTCGGCGCCAAGACCCTGAGCGACAACGTCCTGGTCGCCGGCGACGTCTCGACCGCGCGCGGCGCTTGGTCGACGCCGGAGGACCTGAAGAAGATCAACATCCTGGGTCGCGCCCTGGTCGGCGGCTGGTCGGTGACCGCCCTGGCCTACGATGCCGACTGGAACGCCACCGATCAGATTCCGCGTCGCGCGGTCGAGGCCGGTACGCTCGGCCGTCTCGACGCGGTCGACACGACCGACGGCGGYAAGACCTCGCGCTACATGCTCTCGGCCCGCCGCCGCGACCTGCTGCGCGGCCTGGACGCCGTGGTCTATGTCCAACGTTATAAGCTCGATCTCTATTCGAACTTCACCTACTTCCTCGACGATCCGGTCAATGGCGACCAGTTCGAGCAGGCCGACCAGCGCTGGGTCTATGGCGGATCGCTGATCAAGCGCTGGGGGCCCATCGACGGCTGGAACGTCCGGGCCGGCGCCTCGGCGCGGGTCGACGACATCGGCAAGGTCGGCCTCTATCGCACCACCGCCCGCATCCGCCGCGAGACGGTGCGCCAGGACGCCCTGATCGAGTGGTCGACGGCCGTGTGGGGCGAGGCCTCCAGGCGCTTCGGCGAGTTGGACGCCACCCTCGGCCTGCGCGCCGACGCCATGGGCGCGGACGTCTCGGCGGGCGATCCGCGCAACAGCGGCAAGGTCAGCGACGCTCTGCTCAGCCCCAAAGTGGCGCTCGCCTGGCGTATTTCCAGGACCTTTGAGCTCTATGCCGACGCCGGGCGCGGCTTCCACTCCAACGATGCTCGGGGCGCGGTGATCACGGTTGATCCCGTCACCGGCGATCCGACAAAGCGCGCACCGCTACTGTCCCCCTCCGACGGCGCGGAACTGGGCCTGCGGTGGAGGCACAAGGGCCTGACCTTGACGACCGCCGCCTGGGCGCTGCACGTCGATTCCGAGCTGGTCTATGTCGGCGACGCCGGCTTCACCGAGGCCAGCGGCGCGACCAAGCGCGCGGGCCTGGAACTGTTGGCGGATTGGCGGCCGAGCGCCCGTCTGAACCTGACGGCCTCCTACGCCGCCACCCACGCACGCTTCGCGGGAGATCCATCCGGGGGCGACCGTATCCCCAACACCGTCAGTTCGGTCTTGAGCGCCGGCGCCAGCTGGAAACTGGGCGAGGCCTCGACCGTGTCGCTGACCTGGCGCCGCTTGGGCGCCGCGCCGTTGGTCGAGGACAATTCCGTGCGCTCAAGGCCAACCAGCCTGGTCAATGCTCTCTTCGTCCAAGACCTTGGCCGCGCCAGCCTGATGGTCGAGGTTTTGAACCTGACCAACAGTAAGAGAGACGATATCGCCTATTTCTATGCCTCGCGTCTGCCCGGCGAGCCGTCGAGCGGCGTCGACGACGTTCATTTCCACCCGGTCGAGCCTCGCGCCATGCGGGCGGGCATGAAGATCAATTTCTGACCAAGCTCGCGAAAATGGGATGATTTTCCCTTCGAGCCTCGCCAAGGTCCGCCCGGGGTTTTTGTCAGGGTTCTGAGCTGAGGGGCTGTCGAACTTGTCCAAGCGTTCTATCCGTTACGCCGTGGCCGGCGTCATCGCGGCCGCGCTCGCGGCCACATCGTTCGTTACTGTCGCGCACGCCGACGCCATCAAGCAGACCAAGGCGCCTTTCGAGGACAAGTTCCGCCAGCTGGAAGGCGAGGATTGGCCCACGCCGACCGACTACCGCAACGCCTCGGGCGCGCCGGGTTATCGCTACTGGCAGCAGAAGGTCGACTACGACATCGCCGCCAAGCTGGACGAGCCGACCAAGTCCATCGTCGGCAAGGAGACGGTCGTCTACCGCAACAACTCGCCGGACGACCTGCCCTATCTATGGCTGATGCTGGACCAGAACGACTTCAAGCGTTCGTCGGTCAGCCACATGACCGAGACCGTCTCGGGCGACGGCATCACCCTGACCCAGGTCCGCCGCGCCAAGCGCTTCCAGGACTGGGAAGGCGGCATGACCATCAAGTCGGTCAAGGACGCGCAAGGCCGACCGCTGAAGTTCACGGTCGCCGACACCATGCTGCGCATCGACCTGCCGGCGGCCGTGAAGAGCGACGGCGGCGAGGTGAAATTCTCGATCGAATGGTCGTTCCCGATGGTCGAGACCAAGCTGATCGGCGGCCGCAGCGGCTATGAGTGCTTCACCGCCAAGGGCGACGACGGCAACTGCATCTTCGAGGTCGCCCAGTGGTTCCCGCGCTTGGCCGTCTATTCGGACTACGAGGGCTGGCACAACAAGACCTTCCTGTCGGGCGGCGAGTTCACCCTGGAGTTCGGCGACTACAACGTCGCCCTGACCGTGCCGAACGACCATGTCCTGTCGGCCACCGGCGAGTTGCAGAACGCCACCCAGATCCTGACCGCCGCCCAGCGTGACCGGTTGACCAGGGCCCGTACGGCCAACGAACCCGTTTACGTCGTGACGCCGCAGGAAGCGCTCGCCGCCGAAGCCGGCAAGCCGACCGGCGAGAAGACCTGGGTCTTCAAGGCCGCCAACGTCCGCGACTTCGGCTGGGCCACGTCGCGCAAGTTCGCCTGGGACGCCATGGGCGTGCACCAGGCCGACCCCAACGCCAAATATCCGCTGGTGATGGCCATGTCGTTCTTCCCAAAGGAAGCGCGGCCGCTATGGGACGCCTATTCGACCAAGGCCATCGCCCAGACGATCAAGGTCTATTCCAACTTCACCTTCGCCTATCCCTACCCGGTCGCCCAGTCGGTGAACGGCCCGCAGGGCGGCATGGAATATCCGATGATCAGCTTCAACGGCCCCCGGCCGGTGAAGGACAAGAAGACCGGCGCCCTCACCTATACCGACCGCGCCAAGTACGGCCTGATCGGGGTGGTGATCCACGAGGTGGGCCACAACTACTTCCCGATGATCGTCAATTCCGACGAGCGCCAATGGACCTGGATGGACGAGGGCCTGAACAGCTTCCTCGAGTTCCAGGCCGAGAAGCAGTGGGACAAGAAGTTCCCCTCCCGCCGTGGGGAACCCAAGGACATCGTCGAGTACATGGTCAGCCAGGACCAGGTGCCGCTGATGACCCAGTCGGACTCGGTGCTGCAGTTCGGGCCGAACGGCTATGGCAAGCCGGCCACCGCGCTGGTCATCCTGCGCGAGACGGTGATGGGCCGTGAACTGTTCGACCGCGCGTTCAAGGAATACGCCAACCGCTGGCGCTTCAAGCACCCGACGCCCTATGACTTCTTCCGCACCATGGAAGAGTCGTCGGGCATCGATCTCGACTGGTTCTGGCGCGGCTGGTTCTATTCGACCGACCACGTCGACATCGCGCTGGACAAGGTCACGCAAGGCCGCTTGGACAGCGGCGATCCAGACCTCGAGTCCGCCGCCCGCAAGGCCGAGAAGGCCAAGGAACCCGGCTCCCTGACCGCCGCCCGCAACACCGACAAGACGATCGTCGAGACCGATCCCAAGGTCCGCGACTTCTACGACCAGACCGACGAGTTCACCGTCACCGAAGGCGCCAAGAAGCGCGCCAAGACCGCCCGTGAGGACCTGACGCCGGAAGAGGCCGCCGCCCAGGACGTGAAGGACAACTTCTACCGCTTCACCTTCCGCAACATCGGCGGGCTGGTGATGCCGGTGATCCTGAAGCTGGACCATGCCGACGGCACGACCGAGACGATCCGCATCCCGGCCGAGATCTGGCGCAAGAGCTCCAAGCAGGTCACCTGGCAGTATGTCTCGGCCAAGCAGGTCAAGGGCGCCCAGATCGACCCGTTGTGGGAGACGGCCGACGCCGATCGGTCGAACAACGTCTTCGACGGCGTCATCGCCCCGACGACGCTGAAGATCACCAAGCCGCCGGAAGTCGGGTCCAACCGCATGAAGGACGCCAACCTGAAGGTCGATCCCGACAGTTTGAACACCCAGCCCGCCCCAGACGACAAGAAGGCCGACCCGAAGAAGGACGAAGGTCCGAAGTGATCCTGCGTGCGTTCGCCCTGATCGCGGCGGCGGGCCTCTGGCTCGCCCCGCTCCCGGCGGTGGCTCACCGCGGCCACGGCGCGCTCAGCGTCGTCGAGATCAACGCCAAGACCGGCGTGGTGGTGGTTAGCCACCGGATCCCGGCGCACGACGCCGAGCCCGCCTTGGCCGTGATCGCCCCCGACGCCCAGGCCAGCCTCGACGATCCCGAAGCGATCGCGGTGCTGAAGGCCTACATGCTCAAGCAGTTCTGCGTGGCGGTGGACGGCAAGATCGTCGAACTGACCCTGACGGACCTGACCCTCGGCGCGAACGAGGTGCGTTTCGAATATGCCGGCAAGATCGCGCCGGCGAACGCCGCGGCGATGATAGGGATCAAGGCGGCGATGTTCTCAGACATCTATGGCGACGTGGTGAACCAGGTGAACGTCCGCCGGTTCGGCGTTACCCGCACCCTGATCTTCACCGGCGTGGAGGCGGTGGTTGGGCAGTATCTCGACCCGGTCGATCCGCCGAAGCCCTGAAGCACGAGGTCTCGGGGTGACAAACGTCACCTCGCGGGCCTGACGCCCGGCACTGCAACGCTTCGAGTCGATCCGGCAGTTTCCTCGCCAACAGAGGAGACTTCCCCATGACCTTCCCGACCCGCCGCGTCGCCCTGCTGGCCGCCACGGGTCTGGCCGCGATCAGCGCCAACGCGTTCGCCCAGACGACACCCGCCCCTGCGCCGGCCAAGAAGGATCAGAACACCCAGGTCCAGGGCGTCACCGTCACCGCCCCGTCAGCCCAGGACATCAAGACCTCGATCGACCGCCGTAGTTACAGCCTAGGTAAGGACCTGCAGGCGACCACCGGTTCGGTCGCCGACGTGCTGCGCAATGTCCCCTCGGTCCAGGTCGACGTTCAGGGCAATGTCAGCCTGCGCGGCGACGCCAATGTCACGATCATGATCGACGGCAAGCCGTCCGGCATGTTCAAGGGCGAGAACCGCGGCCAGGTGCTGCAACAGATCCCCGCCGCCAATTTCGAGCGGGTCGAGGTGATGACCAACCCGTCGGCCGCCTTCAGCCCCGAGGGCACGGCCGGGATCATCAACCTGATCACCAAGCAGCAGCGCGGCGTCGGCACGACAGGGTCGGTGCGCGCGAACTTCGGCACGGAGGGGCGCAAGAACGCCAGCGTCACCCTGGCCCGCAACACCAAGGCTCTGACCTTGTCGGCCGACGCCGGCTGGCGGCGCGACAAGGCCAAGGGCGAGATCGTCGACGACCGCTCGCGTCTCGACACGGCCACGGGCCGCTATGCCGACAGCCATCAGAAGATCGGCTTCGCCAGCCGTGGCAAGTCTCACAACGCCCGCGCCGGCGTCGACTACG
Organism: Caulobacter sp. P4_E5; assembly: GCF_056401555.1. Taxonomy (NCBI): domain Bacteria; kingdom Pseudomonadati; phylum Pseudomonadota; class Alphaproteobacteria; order Caulobacterales; family Caulobacteraceae; genus Caulobacter; species Caulobacter sp. P4_E5. Next base: position 17,156 of record NZ_JBFUJD010000060.1, on the reverse strand, counting down.
ACCTCGACAAGCAGACCCGCCTCAGCGTCGAGGCGCGCTACAACGACATGAAATACGACTCCAAGGCCGGCTCGGCTTATGAGGGCAAGGATCCGAACGGCGCGCCCATCGTCCGCCTTCAGCGCCGTAGCGACGGACAGATGAAGCGCTCGGTGGCCGGTCTGTCGGGCGACCTGCGCCGCAAGTTCTCCGGCGACGAGCACGAACTCACCGTCCACACCAGCGTCGAACGCACCCGCGATCGCCAGCTCACCCTGGCGAACGGCTTCAACGAGCTGCCGGCGGTTTCAAACTATGTCGAGAACGTCCGGATCGGCGACGAACTGGTCCAGACCCGCCTGAAGGCCGAGTACAAGCGCCCCCTGCCCGGCGGCGCCAAGCTGGTGGCCGGCTACGAGCTGCAGATCGACGACAACGACTACGACAACTACGGCGCCCGCGGCCCGACTTCGGGTGGGCTGGTGGTCGATCCGGCCCTGACCAACCAGTTCCGCTACGACCAGGCGGTCCACGCCCTCTACGCCACCTACAATCGCCCGATGGGCGACTGGACCGTGATGCCAGGCTTGCGGATCGAAGAGGTCAAGATCGACACCAACCAGGTCACCTCGAACCTGAAGGACGGGTACGACTACCTGCGCGCCTATCCTTCCCTGCATGTGCAGTACCGGGTCGACGACGCGCGTCAGATCAACGCCAGCTACAGCCGCCGCATCCAGCGTCCGACAGCCCAGGACTTGAACCCCTACCGGATCTACCAAGACCCCTACAGCTATCGACAGGGCGACCCGCGCCTGAAGCCGCAGACGACAGACTCGTTCGAGGTCGCCTACCAGCTGCGCAAGGGCTTCAACTACTATCTGGGCACGCTGTACTGGCGTGAGGCGCGCGACGGCGTCACCGACGTGGTGCGCGACATCGGCAACGGCGTGCTGCTGACCACCAAGGCCAATCTGGCAAAAAGCCGCGCCGGCGGCCTGGAGCTGGTCGCCAACGCCCGGCTGACGCCCAAGGTATCGTACACGATCAGCGGCAACGCGGCCTGGAACGAACTTGGGGCCACCGAACTCGGCTTCGCCGACAAGCGCTCGGCCTTCACCGTCTCGGGCTACGCCGCCCTGAACGTCCAGGCCACGCCCAAGGACTTCCTCCAGATCAGCGGCTTCGCGATCGGCAAGCGTTTGACGCCCCAGGGCTATCGCGAGCCGACGGGTATGCTGAACCTGGGCTATCGTCACAAGTTCAACGACCGCCTCTCGGGCGTCGTGACCGTGCAGGACGCCTTGAAGACCTTCGGCGACAAGCTGGTGATCAACACCCCCGCCCTGCGCGATCGCCGGGCCATGGACCTGGACCTGCGGGCCGTGTTCGTCGGCTTCACCTATGGCTTCGGCGGCAAGGGCGTCCCCAATCCGCGTCGCCCCCGCGAGCCCGCCTTCGACTTCCAAACCAACCCGGGCGGTGTCGGGCCGATGTAGTCAAGGTCGCGGTCGTCGCCATCGAGGCGACGACCGGGTCGCTTTTTCAGCTCACCCTGGCCAGATTGCGGCGCCTTTTTGTCCGAGGCGCGTTCTCCGTTTCACGCTGCTACGTCGTCGCGGGGTGAAATGCGCAGGTTTCGGTTCGAGGTCGTCTCGCCTGAACACTTTCCCGACCCGGAAGGCGTGCTGCTGCGCAACCTCGATGAAGCCAAGCGCGAGGCTTTGCGGCTGGGCGCGGCGCTCGTGCGGGACTATCCCGAGGCCTTCGACAAGCCCGGCCCATGGCAGATGCTCGTTCTCGACGAGGCTGGTCAGGTCGTGGCCGAGGTCGAGCTAGGGCCGGGGGCGCGAACGCCCCCGCGTCTCGCCAGCGCGCAGCCCGCCCCGCTCCAGTCGGGGAAGCGTCTTGGGCCTTGGACCTTCAGCGGCGGCCAGCTTTATCTGAGCCAGCGACCGGGCAAGAAAGACGGATAGGGTGTCGAGGTCCTGACGTGAAAAACCGGTGAACACGGTCTCGTGGGTCGGCGCGAGGCCCGCCAACACCTGCTCCACTAAGGTCCGGCCACTCGGGGTCAGGTCGACCACGACCAGTCGTCGATCTTCGGCGGGGGTCTTGCGATCGACGTAGCCGGCCGCCACCAGACTATCGATCGTTCGGGTCAAGGTGGTGCGGTCGGCGCCGATGACAGCGGCCAGAGCGGTCATCGACGAAAGCCCTTCCTTGAACAGCGCGTCGAGCACCACCCATTGGCCGAAGACAATGCCGTATGCGCTCAATCGATCGCCGACCAGCAGGCGGCGGGCCTGTTCCGTTTGGAACAGCAGTCGGTTCAGATCGTCGATATCGAGCGGCAAAGGCGGCTTCCGGCATCCCTAGATAAGCTTTCAACGCAAGAACCCGGGTTTCAGATGACGTCGTTCCGCGAGTTTCTTAACCACGTTGCAACGGCGCCATAGTCTAGGTCTGGGCCGAGACTTCCAGCCGCGCGGTTTGGCCGTCTGTCAGGGCGATGGTCAGCGGCGCGGCCTGGAAGCCCGGCACGAGGTTGAAGATGCGCGGAATGACGAGGGGTTCGAAGTCGCGGTCGACGCTCCGGGCCAGGATTCGCCCGGTCTTGCGGGTGACCACGAAGCTGCGTGCATCCGGCTGGGCGGTCGCCTCGTCGCGCCGCGCGATGACGGGCGCGATCAGCCGCGCGACTTGGCCTGGCCCCACTCCCAGGACGGTGGCGGTCAGGACGAGGCCGCTCGGTGTCAGCTCATAGTCCAGCGTGTAGCTCGCAGCGGGCTCGGAGGCCCGTCCCTCGGGCGTCAGGAGGCGACCGCGCGCGAGGACCCGCACCCGTTGGCCGTCGCCTTCGACCGTCATCTCGGCGGCGAGATCGGCCAGGCTGGTGAAGACATCCTTGCCTTGGACTAGTTCGAGGCGCGGGGTCAGCGGCTGATGCGTAGCGTCGATCGGGGCCTGCTGGTTGGTGATCTCGACCGCCTTGTAGCGGGTCATGCTGGCCGCCAGGACCGGTCCGAGCGCCTGATGATACAGCAGCGACAGCGCGCCCCCGGACGCATGGCCGCCGCCGGCCGGCGCTAGATAGTCAAAATCGTAGTCCGTGAACGTAGCGCGCCACGGCCCGACAGACGCCAGATGGGTTCCGACCTCTGGAAACGGCTTCAGGCCGTAAGGCCTGTCTCGGGGCAGCGTCACGCGCGCGACCGGCGCGGGCTTGGCCAGATCGATCACCGCCGCCAGCGCCTTGGCGTGGGCGAAGGTGTGGTGGACGCAAGGCCGATAGCCCTGCTCACGATAGTGCGGACCGCCATACAGCAGGCCATCGTGCGTGCAGGCCGACATCTGGGCAAGGTTGCGGGCGGATACCTCGGCGAAGCGCGGGTCGTAGTCGGCTAGAAGGCGATACGCCGGATGACAGCCGTCGCTGGTGCGGCTTCCCCACCAGGTCCATTTGAAGTTCCGGGTCCCCCAGCTGTTGTCCCAACCGCCATCGGGCAGCATGAACTCCATGTGGGCGCGCAAGCTGACCAGCGTCTGGTCGAGAACCGCCTTGTCCCCGGTGCGCAGTGCGTACATCGCCAGGGCCGGCAGGGATTCCTCGACATTGTAGCCGAGATCGACCGGCGAGCGGCCCTTCGGCGTCCGTCCGCGCTGGGGGTGGCCTTCGCCGAACAGCAGGCTGTTCGGGGTGAAATAGTCGAGACAGGCGTGGGCGAACTCATGCGCCCGGGTCTCGTAGTCGGGCCGCTCGAAGACCTCGGCGCCAAGCGAGAACGCGTAGGCGGCTGAGACCGGATAGTTGATGTTGCCGGTGTCCATCGTCATGTAGCCGACGAGGAAATCGTAGGCTGCCGCCAGGCGGGCGCGCCACGCTTGCCTCGTCTTGGCGTCCAGCAGGTCGCCGTGATGGATCAGCGCCTCGGCGAGGGCGATGGCTCGAAAGACGGTCGTGCCCTTCCAGTCGTTGAGAAAGACGTCATTGACCCAGCCGCCGTCGGGCCGGCTGACGTTGCGCTCGCTCCAGTCCTGAACCGCCTTGGCCGCCTGGACGTATCGCGGATCACCGCTGCTTCGGGCCATCCGCAACAGCGGATAGACGGCGTCGGCGCTACGGCCGTGGATCATGCCGCAGCCTGGGCACAGAAAACCGCCGTTGGCGCCCTGCCCGACCAGTCCCGCGACTTGCCGTCCCAGCAGGCCGTCGCACCATGTCTTCAGCAGGCTCGCATAGGGTTGAAGATCGGCGGCGATCGCGCCCGAGGCGCTGGCCAGGGACGGCGTCAGAACCGCCGCCGCCGAAAGGCCGAGCACGCCTCGCCGAGAGGGACCTCCGCTCAACTCATCCAGCATTGATCAACCTCCCTTGGCCTTTGGGATCAGCGTTTTCCCAAACCGACAATGGGCGCCGGCAAACAATTTGGCCATACCAATTGTCTTGGAGCTCGACCACATGACCAAGCCAGTTTGGGATCGAGCTCACTACGATGAGCGCCACCTTTGCCATTTGCGCTGCATTTTTCCGCTTCCGAGCAGGAAACCGGTCATGCCATCTGGCCAGACGACCTCATTGGCGACCTTCTGGCGACCAAGAAGCGCCAATTTGGTCATACCAGTCTTGTCACCGGTGTCACGATCTGACAAAGCTCATGCTCGCAACGACGCTCGCTTCACGGGCGCGACTTAGGGGAGGTCACCATGCTCGCACGCTCCGCGCGTCCGCTTCGCGCCACACTCTTCGCCTCGGCCGCTCTGGCGATCGCCATTCCGGTCGTCGCGGCCGCTCAGGCCACGACCGCTCCGCCCGCCGCCGCCCCTGCGCCGGCCCAGGTGGAGGAGCTGGTTGTCACCGGCATTCGCGCCACCCAGCGCAACTCGCTGGCCACCAAGCGCAACACCGAAACGGTGGTCGACGCCATCGTCAACGACGAGATCGGCGCCCTGCCCGACAACTCCGTGGGCGACACACTGGAGCGCATCACCGGCGTCACCGCCGACCGCTTCAAGGGCAACGCCAACGAGCTGTCCGTCCGGGGCCTTGGTCCGACGCTAAGCTTCTCCACCTTCAATGGCCGGGAAGTCTCGACCGCCGGCCCTGACCGGTCCGTGGCGTTCCAGCAGTTCCCTTCCGAACTGATCAATGGCGTGCTGGTCTACAAGACCCAGCAGGCCGACATGGCCGAAGGCGGCATCGCCGGCGTCATCAACCTACGCTCGATCCGTCCGCTGGAGGCCAAACCGCGCATCCAGGCCGAGTTCCGCGAGGTCTACCTGCCCAAGGACGCCGCCATTCGCGGCCGCGACGGCCTGGGCTATCGCTACAACATCTCGGCCACCGACCGCTGGGACACCAAGCTCGGCCGCGTCGGCGTCTCGATCGGCTGGCAGCACCAAGACCAGGCTCAGCCCGAGGATTACTACAGCACCAACTCGTCGTTCATCCCGTGCAGCACCGCGGCCAAGGACCCGACGCTGATCATCGGCACGGCGGTGGCCCAAACAGCCGCGGGAACCAGCTTCAACTGCGCGCTGCGCCCCACTCTGGCGGCAGCCAACCAGGCCGGGACCAACGAGTCGCCGCTCTATTTCGCCACCACCTCGCGCACCTTCCGCCAGATCAACACCAGCGAGATCCGCGACGGCGTCATCGGCGCCTTGCAGTGGCAGCCAAACCACCAGCTCGATTTCGTGTTGGACGGCCAGTACTCGAAGCGCTCCAGCCTCGAGAACCGCAACCAGCTCGCGATCACCGAAGCCGCGCGCGGCGTGCAACCGCTGATCATCGGCAGCCAAGGCAACGACTACAGTGACGGCGCGCTGATCAAGTACACGGGCAACTCGAATGTGGAGATCCAGCTAGAGGACCGCCTGCGGGAAGAGGAATATGTCGGTGGCGGCCTGGCCACCACCTGGACCGGCGACAAGCTGACCCTGAACGGCGACCTCTCGTATTCGAAGTCGCACCGCACCGAACTGCAGAAGGCCACCAACATGCGGTCGGGTAGCCGCGTGGTTTACACGCTGGACGGCACGAACGACGTGGTTCCCGAGGTCACCTTCGTCGGCTTCGACATCAACAACCCGGCGAACTACGTCAGCGCCGTCCCGGCCAGCAACACCAACTACGCGCGCTATCGCCTGGTCACCGACCGCAAGGACGCCATCGGCGCCGTGCGTCTGGACGGCAAGTACGACCTCGGCGAAGGCTTCTTCCACACCCTGAGCGGCGGCTTCCGCTACTCGGTCCACACCCGCAAGACCGACGCCAATAACAACAGTGACGTGGCGATCCCGATCGCCCGCGACGGCCTGACCGCCGCCCAGATCGTGGCCCAGGCCAACGCCAGCTGCCGCGTTCCGTTCGCCACGACGCGGTTCATGAAGGAGTCCCAGACCAACATCAGATCCTGGGCCCAGTTCGACAACAGCTGCCTGTTCCGCGCCTATACCGGCCGCGACACCAATCCGCTGCTGGCCGACAGCCGCGGTCCCGAGGACACCGACGTCACCGAGAAGATCGGCGCGCTCTACCTGATGGGCCAGTTCCGCTCCGAGGTCGGCGGGCTCCCGGTCAGCGGCAACATGGGCCTGCGCTACGTGACGACCAAGGTCGAGTCGACCGGCTATCGATCCGAAGTGCTGGTGACCCCGTCGGTTGGCGGCTCGGTCGCCACGGTGACCACCGTGCCCGGCACGATCTCGACCGTCGAGGGCGAAGGCAAGTACCACTACTGGCTGCCCAGCCTGAACGTGAACTTCGACCTCAATGACAAGACCCGCCTGCGCTTGGCGGGTTCGCGCGCCATCGCCCGGGTGGGGATCGAGGAGTTCAACGTCGGCATCACGCCGGTCGTCGACGCCACGGCCACGACCGTCCAGGGCGCTCTAGCCAGATCGAACACTGGCAATCCCAAGCTGAAGCCGCTGGAGAGCTGGAATCTTGACGCTTCGCTGGAGTTCTACCTGACCCCGGAAAGCGCCCTGTCGTTCGCGACCTACTACAAGTGGGTCAAGGGCGCGTCCTTCGACTCGGTGCAGCCGTTCACCACCTCGATCATCGCCAACGGCCAGCTCGTCGAGTTCAACGCCGTCGCCCCGGCCAACGACCCGGAAACGCGCCACCTCTACGGCTTCGAGGCGACCGGCAGCTATGTGTTCAGCATGCTGCCCAAGCCGCTGGACGGCCTGGGCGCGACCATCGGCTACAACTACGCCAAGGCCGATTTCGAATTCCCCGATCCGTCGACCGTCGCGCCCTATGTCGATCCGGCCAACCTGCGGGGTCTGTCGAAGCACAACGTCAACGGCTCGATCTACTGGGAAGGCAGCAAGCTGCAGCTGCGCGCCTCGTACCGCTATCGTTCGGACTATTCCAAGCCCAACAGCGGCACCAATCGCAGCGTCCGCGGCTCGGGCATCCTGAACCTCTCGGCTCAATACGACCTGACCAAGCACGTTCAGCTGAAATTGCAGGCCCTGAACGTCACCGCCGCGCGGGACATCATGTACAAGGCCGGCGAGGACTCGATCACCGAGGTCAGCGAGAGCGGACCCCAGTACTTCGTGGGGCTGCGCGTCCGCTTCTAGCGGACGGCGCGAACGGCCCGCCTTTGGTCCCTATACGGATCGAGGCGGGTCAGCCGCCTATGGCGGTGCAGCCCACGACCGCGATCACCAACCATCCGAGCAGCAGGCTGCCCGTGAAATTCCGAACCAACCAACCCTTGGCCTTGTTCAACGCCACCATGGAACGCCCCTCAAGCAACTGACGCTCAAGCTGCCTGGTGATTCTATCCACAGGCAAGCTCGCCTCAGGCGGGAACGTCACCTTCCTTCACATCAAGCCAAATCCTGTATCAGTCGATAGCGCCTTTGGCTTAGACCGCGACCTCGGCCCTCTCTACCGTGATGATCAACAAGCGGCCTCCCGGGACGACCCGAGACGAGCGCCGCCGCTCGGAGAGGACTTCATGAGCCGAATGTCGCCGACGGAAATGGCCCGCCAGCTCGGCGGCGGCCTGCTGTCGTTTCCCGTCACCCATTTCGACGATCAGCATCAGTTTCTGGAAGCGCCCTACCGCGAGCATTGCGGCTGGATGCTGGAACGCGATCTGGCCGGCCTGTTCGCCGCCGGCGGCACGGGCGAGTTCTTCTCGCTGCGCCCACAGGAAGTCGGCCAGGTGGTCCGCGCCGCCGTCGCCGAGACGGCCGGCAAGATCCCGGTCATCGCCGGTTGCGGCTACGGCACGGCCATCGCCACGGACCTGGCGCGCGACGCCGAGGCCGCCGGCGCCGACGGCGTGCTGCTGCTGCCGCCCTACCTGACCAACGCTACCCAGGACGGCCTCGCTGGCCACATCGAGGCGGTCTGCCGGTCCACCAAGCTGGGGATCATCGTCTACAATCGCGACAACGCGATCATTAACGAGGACACCCTCGAGCAGCTTTGCGATCGCAATCCGAACCTCGTGGGTTTCAAGGATGGCGTCGGCGATCTAGAGCTGATGATGCGGGTCTATGCCCGCATGGGCGACCGCCTGACCTATATCGGCGGTCTGCCGACGGCCGAGACCTTCGCCCTGCCCTATCTGGAGATGGGCGTGACGACCTATTCGTCGGCCATCTTCAACTTCCTGCCGGAATGGGCCCTGTCCTTCTACCAGGCCGTCCGGGCCCGCGACCGCGACACGGTCATGGCCGGCTTGCGCGACTTCGTCCTGCCCTACATCTCGCTGCGCAATCGCGGCAAAGGCTATGCCGTCTCGATCGTCAAAGCGGGCATGAAGGCGATTGGCCGCGACGCCGGTCCCGTGCGCCTGCCCCTGACCGAGCTGACCTCGGCCGAACTGGGCGAGCTCCAGGCCCTGATCGCCCGCGTGCAGCCCGGCGACCAGCGCCGCGCGGCCGCCGGGTGAGCGCCCGATCAGGGGCGATGCTCACGACGCATCGACCCTGATCGCAGGACCTCGCGCCCACGATGAACGCGTTCACACCCCTCCCCGGTAAGAAGGCGCTGGCGATCGGCCCGAACGAGCGTCTAGCTTCGCGCCTTCAGGGTGTTGTGAACGGGCGCTTTCCGATGTTCGAGCTGAGCCAACTGCGCTGCTTCGTGGCCACCGCCGAGGAACTGCACTTCGGACGCGCCGCCCAGCGGCTGAACATGACCCAGCCGCCGCTCAGCCGGCAGGTCCAGCTGCTGGAGCGAATCCTCGGCGTCACCCTGCTGGACCGCACCAGCCGTTCGGTGCGTCTGACCCCCGCCGGCCGCGCCTTCCTGCTGGAGGCGCGGCGCATCCTGCGTCTGGCCGAGAGCGCGGCTCTGGCTACTCGCCGCATCGCCAGCGGAGAGGCTGGCCAGATCGCCATCGGGTTCACCGCGGCCTCGGGGTACAACTTCCTGCCGCAGCTGGTGATCCTGTCCAAGGCCCGCTTGCCCAATGCCGATCTCACCCTGCGGGAGATGGTCACCCGCGAACAGGTCGAGGCGCTGCTGACCGGCCGCATCGACATCGGCCTGGTCCGTCCGCCGATGGAGCGGGTCGAGTTCGCCACCGCCCGCGTATTGTCCGAACCCCTGGTGGCGGCCCTGCCCACCGGCGATGCGCGCCTGGCCAAGGCGTCCCTGACCTTGGCCGACTTCGACGGCGCGCCGCTGATCATGTATTCGCCCGAGGGCGCGGGCTATTTCTACAACATGCTGACGACGCTGTTCGACGCCAACGGCGTCGCGCCGAACTACGTCCAGCATGTCACCCAGATCCACTCGATGCTGGCGCTCGTTCATGCGGGCCTGGGCGCGGCGATCGTGCCCGAGGCGGCAATGAGCCTGCACTTCGACGACGTGCAGTTCCGGCCGGTGGCCACGACGCCGGACCGGCCGGTCGAGCTCTACATGGCCTGGCGCAAGGACAACGAGAGCCCAATCCTGCAGGCCTTCATCGACCTTTGCCTGGCCGAGGCCTCGCCGACGGAGCCGGATGCGCGCTGACGCGTGTCGTCTCTCTGTCGGCGGGCCGCCCCCAACGACGATAAGACCGGGAGAGAAAACATGGCCGTCGATCGCCGCGCCGTTCTGGCCGGAGCCGCCGCGCTGGCGGCCGCCCCTAGGGTCAACGCCCTTGGCCGGTCCGCTCCAGTCGCGACCACCGCCGCCGGCCGGGTGCGCGGCGCCGAGATCGACGGGATCAAGGTATTCAAGGGCGTCCGCTATGGCGCCGACACCGCCTCGCGCCGCTTCCAGCCGGCCCAAGCGGCCCAGCCCTGGAAAGGGATCGCCGACGCCCTCGCCTACGGTCCGGCCAGCCCGCAACTCAAGACCGAGGAGCCGACCAGCGAGGACTGCCTGTTCCTCAACGTCTGGACCCCGGGCGTGGCGGACGGGAAGAAGCGGCCGGTGATGTTCTATGTCCACGGCGGCGCTCACGCGAACGGCTCCGGATCGAGCCCGCTTTACGACGGGACCTGGCTGGCCAAGACCTACGACGTCGTCGTGGTCACCGTGAACCATCGGCTCAACTGCTTCGGCTACGCCTATCTGGCGCGCCTGGGCGGTCCGGAACTGGCCGACAGCGGCAATGTCGGCAACCTCGACCTGATCCTGGCCTTGCAGTGGGTGCGCGACAACGTCGCCGCGTTCGGCGGCGATCCTGGCAATGTCATGACCTTTGGCCAGTCAGGCGGCGGCGCCAAGCTGGTGACCTTGATGGCCATGCCGCGCGCGGCGGGCCTCTACCACAAGGTCGCGACGATGAGCGGTCAGCATGTCACCGCCATGGGTCCCATCCACGCGACGACTCGCGCCCGCGCCTTCATGGAGAAACTGGGCCTCAAGCCCGACCAGACAGAAGCGCTCAAGACCCTGCCCGCCGCCCAGTTGGTCGAGGCGCTGAAGATGCGCGACCCGCTGGAACGGAAGGGTTCCATTCTCTTCTGGTCAGTCGTCGACCACGGCCTCTTGGCCCGCCACCCATTCTATCCGGATGCGCCGCGCGCGAGCGGCCACATCCCGATGATCATCGGCAACACCCACGACGAGACCAAGGCCTTCCTGGGCGGCGATCCCAAGAACTTCGCCCTGACCTGGGAGGAACTGCCCGGCCGGATGGAAGGCGAACTTGTCCTGGACATCGCGCCCGAGCACATCATCGCCCGCTATCGGGAACTCTATCCGAGCTACAGCCCCTCGGACTTGTTCTTCGCCGCCACTACGGCGGGACGCTCATGGCCCGGCCACCTGATCCAGGCCGAGCAACGCGCCAAGATCGGCGCGCCGGCCTGGATGTACCAGCTGGACTTCGGCGCCCAGACCGATCCGAAGATKGGCGCCTACCATAGCTACGACATCGCCCTGGTGTTCGGCACGCTGGACGCCAAGGGCTCGATGACCGGAACCGGCCCGGCGGCCCAAAAGGTCCGCGACCAGATGAGCGCGGCCTTCGTCTCGTTCGCGCGGACAGGCGACCCGAACTGCGCGGCCATTCCGGCCTGGGAGAAGTACACCCTGCCCCGTCGCCCCACCCTGGTGATCAACCAGACCTCGGCCATGGTCGATGACCCCCGCAAGGAAGAGCGCGAGCTATTCTCGGTCGCGCCGTTCTTGAAGGAAGGGACCTAGCGGAGCGCCACGGGCTTCGAGAAGGCCGAGCTCGCTCCCGCCGCCGTGGTGCTCGTCGCGGTGATCGCCGAGCCGGCCACGGCGCCCTTCACGTCCCCGGCGAAAGCCGCATTGCCCTGCCCATCGGTGACCGCCCGGATGGAGCCCAGATAACGCTCGCCCTCGGCTGTCCCGGCCTTGCCGCTGAACACCTCGACAGTGACTAGGCTCGCCGGCGGGCCTTGCAGCACGCCCTTCACCGAAAGCTTCCCGCCAACCAGGCGCGCGGCCGAGAGGCTCGGCGGGCCTAGCCCAAACTGCGGCAGCGCATGGCAGTTCGCCGGGTCGTCCTGGTTCAGGCAGATCACCGCCGCGCCAGCCTTGTCGAACACCACGCCCMTCCCGCGCGAGCCAACGAAGCTGCCGTGCTCCAGGCCCGGCGGCCCAATGACGATCCCGCCTCGAGACATCTTCGGATCGCAGGAGCCGCCGGCCGAGCAGCGCATGATCGGCAGGCCGTTGCCGGCGATGATGTTCTGGCTGACGCGGTTGGCGGCGACCTTGGCCTCGGGCCGCACGGCGACGCCGATCCCGTTGCCGCGGATGTCGTTGCCTTCGACCATGTTCCCGACGCCCGTCAGGCTGATCCCGAACGCGTTGCCCTCGAAGGTGTTGGCGCCGATGTAGTTGCGCGCGCCCCAGTTCGACTGCAGGCCGTCGGAGTAGCGGACGAACCGATTGCGCACGACGGTGTTGTCGTTGCCCCACAGGATTTCGATGCCCTGCGAGGGCTCCAGATTGTCGGTCCCGCCATCGAAGACATTGTCGGCGATCAGGTTGAAGGCGGCGCCGCGCGTCAGCTCCAGGCCGTCGCCGTTCTCCAGGAAGGCGTTGCGCAGGACCTTGTTGTCGAGGGTCGTGTTCGAGGTCGAGCCGCCCTTGCCGTCGTCACCACTGAGCATCACCCCCGCGCCACCGATGTTGCGGACGATCCGGTTGTCGACGATCACGGCATTGGACGTCCGCAGGACAAGCACGCCGATGCAGAAGTTCCGGATCTCCAGACCGCGCAGCGTCACGCCCTTGGTGTCGACCAGGGCAAAGCCTGGATTGCTGGCCGTGCGGACATTGGTCCCGTACTGGCCGGGGACCATGCCGGGGCAGGACTTCAGGTCGCGTGGCAGGTAGCCCGAACCGTCGATGACGTTGTGGCTGCCCGAACGCGCGAAGGCCCTCCCCTCGATCGCCACCGGCCCTTTGATCGGCGGCAGGGCCGACTTCAACACGATGCGCGGTGTGGCGATCTCGATGCGATAGCGCCCGGGATCGGCATTGCTGGTCGCCACCGCCCAGCGTAGCGAGCCCTGGGCGTCGTCGTCGACTTCGCGATCGACCAGCAGGAGGGCGGTCTCGCCGCCGGTGCTTGCGGGACCGCCGGCGGCGACCGCCGCTATAGGTTTTGGATCGGGCGTCTGGGCCAGGACGGGTCCGGCCGCCAACGCCGCCAGCATCGCCCAACGGGCAGCCGAGCCGATCATCGATCTCTCCTTCGAGACTACGCCCGCTCCCAGGGGAAGCTCAGGGTCGGAGCGTTCGTATAGCGCTTCATCCTCAGCGTCAGCCGGGCGCCGGCGCCAGGCGCGAGCCGCACGGTGAATGCCGAGGAATCGACCGGCTTGGCCGATGCATCGCCGATCGCGGCACTCAGGATCTGGTGCTCGGCGTAGGCGCCGCCCTGCAACGTCACGGTCCGCGATGCGACCTGGTTCGTGTTGACCAGGGTGACGACGGTCTCATCTTCGCCGAGCTTCTCGACCAAGGCCGCCATGTCCTCCGGCAAGCCGGCTCGGCGTCGCTCGGGATCGAAGTAGCGCAGGCGCGCATAGTGCAGCGCTCCGCCCTGGGACGGCGAACTAGGCGACCACGCCGGCCGGGCGATGTTGATGCCGCCCTCCATCAGGTGGATCAGGGCCGTGACGCTGGCGGGATTGATGTCCAGGGTGGCGTCGGCCAGGCGAGTGTCGGGCGAGGTGTGGTCGTCGCGCTGGGCTTGGGCGCGGGCGCGAACCCGCTCGAGGTCGGCGCGCAAGGCCTTCACCGGATAGCCGGCGTCCTTGCCCTCCAAGTACGAGACCCAGGGATGCTCGGCCGCCCGGGCGCGGTCCGTGGGTTTCATCGACATGTACCAGATCTCGAGCCCGTTCTGCCGGTACTCGCCAGGCGCATAGCCGTACCAGCCCTTGGGCCCGTACATGCGCGGGGTCATGACCTTGCCGTCGACCACCTTCTTCTGGGCGTTGATCACGTCGTTCTGGCGACGCCAGACGTCGAGATACTTGTCGTCGCCTGTAAGCAGGTAGGCGTTCAGGAAGCCGACCACCGCGCGCGGCACGCGGTTGCGGTCCTCGCGCTTGCCGGTCTGCGGCACCAGGGGTGAAAAGCCCCAGCCGTAGGTCCCGCTCCACCACTGGCCCTTGGCCCCGCCGATCTTGCCATCCAGGCCAATCTTGCTGGGCAGGACGTCGTCGTTGGCCTTGGCTCGATCGATCCAGGCGTCGACATAGCTGACGATCCAGTCGCGGTACTTCGGCTCCTGGTCCAGCATGTAGGCGTTCAGCACCAGGCTGGTGGCCTGCAGGTTCAACGGCGCGTCGCCGACCACGTCACCGTATTCGGCGTAATGGCCCAGCGTCTCCTCGTAAGTCCGCTCGCCGTGTTCCATGTAGAACTTGGTGACGTCGAACGGATCGCCAGCCCAGTCCAGCGGCGTGGCCTGGCGCAGCATCGGACCCCGGCTGCCGGTGATCATGCTGCGGATGATCTTCAGCTTCGGATCGTAGTTCGGCGCCCCCGGATCCTCGGCCATGTAGAAGCCCGAGAACCGTTTGACCCGGTCGCGATAGCGCGGGTCGTGCGGGTCCGACAGCCCCAGCAAGTTGAACGCCGACAGCCCCTCCGAGAGGTGCTGCCAGTCGGTCATGACCGGGAACTCCTTGAAGTACATGCCATCGCGCGCGAACGGCACGTCCTTGGTTTTCGCCGCCGTGTACTGGCGGACATTGCCCTCGAACGCCTTCTTGGCCATGGCCAGCACTTGGTCGCCGGCCCCAAGGGCGTGCAGGGTCGGCCAGTCGTTGACGTTCTCGATGGCGTCGTCGGGGCCGTCATTGGCGCCCCAGCGCTCGACCGCCAGCAGGTAGCCGCGGTCGTCGAAATAGCGGGCGAAGAAGGCCGCGCAGGCCTCCTCGTTGGCCTTCAGCAGCTCGCGCTCCAGCAGGGCCCATTCGGGCGGCGCCATCGGCGTCGAGACAGTCAGGATCGGGGCGCTGTCCTTGCCTTGGGAGGCGGCCGAGCGGCTCAGGGCGGCGAAGGCCAGGGCCGAGGCGCCGGCCAGGACGGAGCGACGAGTGGTCATGCTCAGACCGCCTTCAATTCCAATCGTTGGATTTTTCCGACGATCAGGAAATAGGCCAGGATGGTGATCACGCAGTGCGCGCCGACGAAGATCAGGGCCCCATCGAACGAGCCGGTCGCCTTGACGATGTAGCCGATGACGATCGGCGTCACGATGCCGGCGACGTTGCCGAAGGTGTTGAAGATGCCGCCGGTGACGCCGGCCATCTCCTTGGGCGAGGTGTCGGCGACCACGGCCCAGCCCAGCGAGGCCACGCCCTTGCCGAAGAAGGCCGCGGCCATGATCACGATGACCACCCACTCCTGTTCGACGTAGTTGCAGAGGATGATGCAGGTGGCCAGCACCATGCCCAGCAGCAGCGGCGTCTTGCGGGCGATGTCGAGATTGCCGGTCTTCTTCAGTAGGCCATCCGAGATCATCCCGCCCAGCAGGCCGCCGGCGAAGCCGCACAGGGCCGGCAAGGCGGCGGTGAAGCCGGCCTGCAGGATCGACAGGCCGCGATCCTTGACCAGGTAAATCGGGAACCAGGTGACGAAGAAATAGGTCAGCACATTGATGCAGTACTGGCCCAGATAGACGCCCAGCAGCATGCGGCTGGACAGCACCTGTTTGACGTTGACCCAGGTGAAGGCCGCGCCATTCGAGGCCGAGGCCTCCTCCATCCGCACCAAGCCGCCCCCCGCTTCGATGTAGTCGATCTCGGCCTTGTTGACCGCGGGATGGACCAGCGGGCTGTGGATCAGCTTGACGAAGAAGAGCGCCGCCACGACGCCGACCGCGCCCATCACCCAGAACACCGAACGCCAACCGAACGTATGCGCCAGCCAGCCCATCAGCGGCGCGAACGCGACCAGCGAGAAGTACTGGGCCGAGTTGAAGATCGCCGAGGCCGTGCCGCGCTCCGGCCCTGGGAACCAGGCGGCGACGATGCGCGCGTTGGCGGGGAAGGACGGCGACTCCGCCAAGCCCACCGCGAAGCGCATGGCGAACAGCACAATCACCACCGTCAGGCCGGTGAAGAACCCGGCGAAACCCTGCAGGGCGGTGAAGGCCGACCAGGCCACCAGAGCGATCGTGTAGATCTTCTTGGAGCCGAACCGGTCCAGCAGCGCGCCGCCGGGGATCTGGCCCAGGACATAGGCCCAGGCGAAGGCCGACAGGATGTAGCCCATCGCCACCGGGTCGAGGCCCAGCTCCTTCGACGCCGACTGACCAGCGATCGAGAAGGTCGCGCGGTCGGCGTAGTTGATCGTGGTGATGATGAAGAGCACCGCGATGATCAGCCAGCGCACCCGCGTTCGCTTGGTGGTGTCGGTCATACGCGCCTCTTCCCTGTTCGAGAGCCGATCTGACGTCGGCGTCCATCCCGGCGACGCTAGAGGCGCCCGTGAGGAAGGTCTAAGTCAATTCGCCTATCGACCAATCCACGAGAGACATGGATCGGTGCGATTTCCGCATCGGAACCGCCTCCAGACAGCCGTTGAGATGACCGGTTTTCGACGAAACCCGGCCCGAAACCGGTCTACTGGCCAGGCCCCATCGGCCAATCCGTGCCGAATGCGCATTGGTTCATACCCGATTGGGATTGGCCCTGGACGAACAGGCGCTCCTATCCTGAGGCCAACAAAGAAGGAGGTTCGACCGCCTTCGGCACGAAAAGGACCCGCGAATGCGGGCAACTGGGAGGCAACCATGTCGATCAATCGCAAACCCGCCGCGCGCGCCGTTCTGGCGTTCAGCGCCTCGGCCCTGGCCCTGACCCTGGCAAGCGCCGCCGCCGCTCAAGACGCCGCTCCGGCCGCGCCCGCTTCCGACGAAGTCGAAGCTGTCGTGGTAACCGGTTTCCGCGCCAGCCTGCAAAGCGCGATGAACATCAAGCGCAACTCGAGCGGCGTCGTCGACGCCATCAAGGCCGAGGATATCGCTCAGTTCCCCGATCTGAACCTGGCGGAGTCGCTGCAGCGCATCCCCGGTGTCTCGATCTCGCGCATCAATGGCGAAGGCCGCCAGATCACCGTCCGCGGCCTCGGATCGGAATACACCCGCGTCCGCATCAACGGCATGGAAGCCATCTCCACCACCGGCGGCACGGCCAATAGCGGCGGCACCAACCGCGGTCGCGGCTTCGACTTCAACGTCTTCGCCTCGGACCTCTTCAAC
>NZ_JBFUJD010000059.1:0-35790 GCF_056401555.1 Caulobacter sp. P4_E5 | reverse complement strand
GGGGGAGGTGGYGCGGCGGCGATAGGCGACGTGACGGAGGGGGCGCTCCCCGCCGCGACCAAATGCCGCGCCCTTTCCCAGCCCACGCCACGCCCTCTAAGCTCACCGCATGACCCCCATCCGCAAGATCGTCATCGTCGGCGGCGGCACGGCCGGCTGGATGACCGCCGCCGGCCTGGCCGCGGTGCTGAAAGGCCTGCCGATCGACATCCAGCTGGTCGAGTCGGCCGAGATCGGCACGGTCGGGGTCGGCGAGGCCACGGTGCCGCACATCCGCGACTACAACGCCCGCCTGGGCCTGGACGAAGCCGACTTCATGCGGAAGACCCAGGCCACCTACAAGCTGGGCATCGAGTTCCGCGACTGGGGCGGCAAGGGCGACGCCTACGTCCACCCGTTCGGCGCGTTCGGTCAGCCGATCGCCGGCATCCCGTTCCACCAGCACTGGCTGCGAGCGCACCGGCGGGGCGAGGCCGCGCCGATCCAGGCCTACAGCCTGCCGATCATGGCCGGGCTGGCCGGCAAGTTCGCCCCGCCTTCACCCGACCCGCGCTCGCTGGGCTCGACCTTTTCGTACGCCTATCAGTTCGACGCCGGGCTCTACGCCCTCTATCTGCGCGCCTATTCCGAGGCGCGCGGCGTCGTCCGCACCGAGGGCAAGATCGCCACCGTCGCCCAGCGCCCCGACGACGGCTTCGTCACCGGCGTCACGCTGGAGAGCGGCCAGACGATCGAGGGCGACCTGTTCATCGACTGCTCCGGCTTCCGGGGCCTGCTGATCGAGCAGACCCTGAAGGCCGGCTATGACGACTGGACCCGCTGGCTGCCCTGCGACCGCGCCGCCGCCGTGCCGTGCGACTCGGTCGAGCCGGCCACGCCCCTGACCCGCGCCACCTCGGACGCCGCCGGCTGGCGCTGGCGCATCCCGCTGCAGCACCGGGTCGGCAACGGCTATGTCTATTGCTCCAGCTACATCAGCGACGACGAGGCCGCTCGGGTGCTCGTGGAAAAGCTGGACGGCAAGCCCCAGCAGGACCCCCGCTTCCTCCGCTTCGTCACCGGCCGCCGCAAGCAGCAGTGGCTGAAGAACGTCGTGGCCATCGGCCTGTCCTCGGGCTTCCTGGAGCCGCTGGAGAGCACCAGCATCCACCTGATCCAGGTGGCGATCAGCACCCTGCTGGAGCTGTTCCCGCACCAGGGCTGCGAGCAGGCCGACCAGGACGAGTACAACCGGGTCATGGACCTGGAGTTCGAGCGGATCCGCGATTTCCTGGTGCTGCACTATCACGCCAACCAGCGCGAGGATTCGGCCTTCTGGAACGACCGCCGCGCCGCGCCGATCCCCGACAGCCTGGCTGAAAAGATCGCCCTGTTCCGCGAGCGGGGCGTGGTGGCGGCCTATAAGGACGGCTTCTTCAAGGAGCCGTCGTGGCTGTCAGTCTATCTGGGCCAGAACGTCATGCCGGACGGCTTCGACCCACTGGTCGAGGCGATCGACCCGGCCCAGTCGGCGCGGTTGCTGGCCGAGCTGCGGGCCGCCGTGGCCCGTACGGTCGAGACCATGCCCGAGCACGAAACGTTCCTGCGCTCGGTCGCCGATGCGAGGACTTCCGCATGAGGATCCTGATCGTCGGCGGCGGGATCGACGCCTGGATGACCGCCGCGACCCTGGCCGTCGCCGCCAAGGGCGTGGCCGCCGTCACCGTGGTCGAGACCGCTCCGCCCGCCGCCGGCCGTATCGCCGCCCTGCCCGCCTTGCGCGGCCTGCACGCCCGGCTGGGGATCGCCGAGCCGGCGGTGATCCGCGCCGCCACCGCCACCCCGCGCCTGGCCATGCGCTTTGGCGACCACCTGGCCCCGTTCGGCGAGACCGGGGCCACGCTGGACGGCCTGGCCTTCCACCACTACTGGCTGCGGGCCGGCGGAGACGCGCCGCTCAGCGACTGGAGCCTTGGCGCCCAGGCCGCCGCGCGCGGCCGCTTCGCCCTGGCCAGCCCGGACCCGCGCTCGCCGCTGTCGACCCTGGACCACGGCCTGCACCTGGACGCCGCCGACTATGCGGGCCTGCTGAAGGACGTGGCGCTGAAGGCCGGCGCGACGCGGGTCGAAGGCGCAGTCGAGCGGGTCGACAAGGCCGGCGACACCGTCGCGGCGGTCGTGGTGGCTGGCCAGCGCCTGGAGGCCGACCTCTTCGTCGACGCCACCGGCGAGCAGGCCCTGCTGATCGGAGACCAGCCGTGGATCGACTGGAGCGCCTGGCTGCCTCGGGGCGCGCGGCTGGTCGAGGACGGCCTGGTCTCGACCTTCGCGCCCGCGCCGCTGAAGGCCGGCCGCCGAGCCCGGGTGCTGGCCGGCAACGTCGTGGCGGTCGGCGGCGCGGCGGCCACGATCGGCGCGGCCGACGGCGGCGACCTGCACCTGGTCCAGACCGCCGTCTCGCGCCTGGTGGCCCTCTATCCCAACAGCCCGGCGGCGGCGGCCGAGTTCGACCGCCTGTCGATCGCCGCGATCGAGCGGGCCCGCGACATGGCCATCCTGCGCTGGGGCGACCTCGCCGCCCCGCCCGAGCCCCTGGCCTGGAAGATCGCCCAGTTCGAAAGCCGCGGCCGCGTGGTGACCTATGACGAGGAGACCTGGCCCGAAAGCGCCTGGGTCTACGCCCTGCTGGCGCGGGGGATCGTTCCGAGCCGCTGGGATCCCCTGGTCGATCGCGCCCCGCTGGAGCGGACGCGGGACATGCTGGCGCGGATGAAGGCGGTGATCGAACAGACGGCGGAGGGGATGGCGGGTGTTTAGTTGTCCCATTTCTCTTTCGTGTCATCCCGGCCGTAGCGCGCAGCGCGTAGAGCCGGGACCCAGGGGCGGCGCGCACCGCGCTCCTTCACCCCCTGGGTCCCGGACAGCCTCTGCGAGGCTTCCGGGATGACACCTGTTTTTCCGTTGAGCATGCAGCAATGACCCCCAACCCCATCCGCAAAGTCCTGATCGTCGGCGGCGGCACGGCCGGCTGGATGACGGCCGCGGCGCTGTCCAAGGTGCTCGACACCAAGGGCGTGGCCGTCACCCTGGTCGAGTCCGACACCATCGCCACGGTCGGGGTCGGCGAGGCGACGATCCCGCCGATCACCACCTTCAACCAGATCCTCGGCATCGACGAAGCCGAGTTCATGCGGGCCACCAAGGGCAGCTTCAAGCTGGCCATCGAGTTCCGCGACTGGCTGAAACCCGGCCACCGCTACCTGCACCCGTTCGGCGCCTTCGGCCTGGATATCGAGGCGCTGAAGTTCCACCAGTTCTGGCTGCGCGCCCACCACGAGGGCTGGGCCGCGCCGATCGACGACTTCAACCTGCCGGCCACCGCCGCCAACCTCGGCAAGTTCGCCCTGCCGTCGAAGGACCCCGGCCAGGTGATGTCGAGCATCAAATACGCCTTCCACTTCGACGCCGGCCTCTACGCCAAGTACCTGCGGTCCTATGCCGAGATGCGCGGCGTCGTCCGGGTCGAGGGCAAGGTCGCCAGCGTCCAGCAGCATGGCGAGACCGGCTTCGTCACCGGGGTGACCTTGGAAGGCGGCCAGATGCTGGAGGCCGACCTCTTTATCGACTGCACCGGCTTCCGCGCCCTGCTGATCGAGCAGACCCTGAAGACCGGCTTCGAGGACTGGGGTCACTGGCTGGCCAACGACCGCGCCGTGGCCCTGCAGTGCGAGATGGGCGGCGACGGCCTGACCCCCGTCACCCGCGCCACCGCCCACGAGGCCGGCTGGGTCTGGCGCATCCCGCTGCAGCACCGGATCGGCACGGGCTATGTCTATTCCAGCCAGCACATCAGCGACGAGGACGCGCTGAAGACCCTGCGGAGCACCTTGGACGGCGCCCCGACCCAGGAGCCCAACTTCATCAAGTTCCGCCCCGGCCGGCGCAAGCAGATCTGGAACAAGAACGTCGTCGCCATCGGCCTGTCGTCGGGCTTCCTGGAGCCGCTGGAGAGCACCAGCATCCACATGATCCAGGCCGGCATCACCAAGCTGCTGGCCCTGTTCCCGGACAAGGGCTTCAACCCGGCCGAGATCGCCGAATACAACCGCCTGACCATCCTGCAGGTCGAGCTGATCCGCGACTTCATCATCCTGCACTTCCACGCCAACCAGCGCGACGAGCCGTATTGGAAGATGCTGCGCGAGATGGAGATCCCGGCCGACCTGAAGCGCAAGATGGACCTGTTCCGCGCCTCGGGCCGGCTGTTCCAGTCGGACTACGACCTGTTCGCCGAGCCCAGCTGGATCGCCGTGCTGCTGGGCCAGGGGGTGACGCCGCAGCGCCACGACCCGCTGGTCGACCAGTATGACCAGGCCTTCGTCAAGGCGCAGATGGCGCGGATGGGCGCCCTGATCCGCCAGACCGGCGAGGCCATGCCCACCCACGAAGACTTCGTCGCCCGCTACTGCGCCGCTCCAGAGTTTACGAGATGACCCAGAACCATCGCCTGCGCCGCGTCGTCATCGTCGGCGGCGGCACCGCCGGCTGGATGACCGCCGCCGCCCTGGGGCGCTTCCTGAAGGACGGCTACACCCAGGTCACCCTGGTCGAGTCCGAGGCCATCGGCACCGTCGGGGTCGGCGAGTCGACCATCCCGCAGATCAACATGTTCAACCGCATGCTGGGGCTGGACGAGAACGCGTTCGTCAAGAAGACCAAGGCGACCTTCAAGCTGGGCATCGACTTCGTCGACTGGCAGCGGATCGGCCACAGCTACCACCACCCGTTCGGCCCCTATGGCGTCGACATGGAGGGGGTGTCGTTCCACGCCTACTGGCTGAAGGCTCGCGCCATGGGCCTGGAGGACGACCTCGGCGCCTACAGCCTGCAGACCGTCGGCTCGCGCCAGAGCAAGTTCATGCGTCCCAACGGCCAGGCCAACTCGCCGCTGGGCCAGATCGCCTACGCCTTCCAGTTCGATGCCGGGCTCTACGCCAAGTTCCTGCGCGAATATGCCGAGGCGCGCGGCGTGGTCCGCCAGGAGGGCAAGATCGCCACGGTCCAGCAGGACAGCGAGAGCGGCTTCGTCACCTCGATTACCCTCGAAAACGGCCAAGTCGTCGAAGGCGACCTGTTCATCGACTGCTCGGGGTTCCGAGGCCTGCTGATCGAGCAGACCTTAAAGGCCGGCTACGAGGACTGGTCTCAGTGGCTGCTGAACGACCGCGCCGTGGCCATGCCCTGCACCCTGGCCGGCTCGATGGCCCCGGTGACCCGCGCCACCGCCCGGCCGTACGGCTGGCAGTGGCGGATCCCGCTGCAGCACCGCCTGGGCAACGGCTACGCCTATTGCAGCCGCTTCATCAGCGACGACGAGGCCACGGCCGACCTGCTGGGCAACCTCGACGGCGAACCGCTGGCCGAGCCGAACCTGCTGCGCTTCACCGCCGGCCGCCGCAAGACGAGCTGGGACAAGAACGTCGTCGCGATCGGCCTGTCGGCGGGCTTCATGGAGCCGCTGGAGAGCCAGTCGATCCACCTGATCCAGGTCGGCATCTCGCGCCTGCTGGCCCACTTCCCCGACCGCCATTTCCGGCGAGCCGACATCGACCGCTACAACCGGACCATGACCTTCGAATACGAGAAGATCCGGGACTTCCTGATCCTCCACTTCAAGGCCACCGAGCGCAACGACACGCCCTACTGGGACTATCTGCGCGAGATGCCGATCCCCGACTACCTGGCCGACAAGATCGAGTTGTTCCGGGGTTCGGGCCGGATCTTCCGCGAGAACGAGGAGCTGTTCAACGACACCTCGTGGTTCGCGGTGATGATCGGCCAGGGCATCACGCCCGAGAGCTACGACCCGATGGTCGACAGCATGGACGAGGATCTGTTCCGGGCGAGGCTCGCCGAGATCAAGGCGGTGATCGCGAGGTCGGCCGAAGTGATGCCGGACCACATGGCATTCATCGCGGAACACTGCGCGGCGGCGGGGTGAGGGACGCCCCCTCCGTCTCGTCGCCTATCGGCGCCGAGCCACCTCCCCCGTTTCACGGGTGAGGAGGAAATCCTCCTCCCCTGCGTAGCGGGGGAGGTGGCGCGATGCGAATACGCATCGTGACGGAGGGGGCGTCCGCATGTATACTCAACCTATGAGGTCAACGACCAAGACCCACACGCACGCCAGAACCCTGCGCCGTTCGATGACGCCGCCCGAAGTCGTGCTGTGGGTCCGGCTCCGACCGCGTCAACCGGATGCCCCGCGCATCCGCCGCCAGCATCCGATCGGTCCCTACGTCGCGGACTTCTACTGCGCGGAGGCAAGGCTGGTGATCGAGGTCGACGGCTGGGGCCATAACATGGGTAGCCAGCCTGAACGCGACGAACGTCGGGATGCCTGGATGAAGGCTCAGGGCCTCGTGATCCTTCGCTATGCCGCCGCCGATGTGATGAGGGATCCAACGGCCATAGCCGATGGAATCTGGGACACGTGTGTCGACCGCATCCGGGCGCGCGGAAACCTGGACGCCCCCTCCGTCTCGTCGCCTATTGGCGCCGATCCACCTCCCCCGTTTCACGGGTGAGGAGGAAACCCTCCTCCCCTGCGTAGCGGGGGWGGTGGCGCGATGCGAATACGCATCGTGACGGAGGGGGCGATCCTCCTACTTCCCCATCACCCCCATCACCGCCAACGTCATCGCCTCCACCCCGGTCCGGATGCTCGGCTCCGGCGTCGGGGCGAAGAACGGCGAGTGGTTGACGGGCAGCGGACGCCCCTCGGCCTTGGCCTTGGCGATCTCTTCGGGGTCATAGCCGCCGATGCCGAAATAGACCGACGGCACGCCCGCTAGCACGAATTCCGAATAGTCCTCGGACGCCGAGCCCGGCCTGTCCTGCGCCACCGCGCGGGCCCCGAACGCGGCCTTGAACACCGTCGCGGTGCGCGCGGTCAGGGCGGCGTCGTTGACCACCATCTTGCCGCCGGGGGTGATCTTCAGGTCGGCCGGCGGGGCGCCAGCCATGTCGGTGACGGCCTTCACCGTGCGCTCGACCCCGGCCAGGATCCGGTCGCGCACCGCGTTGTCCTGGGTGCGGATGGTGCCGCGCACCCGGGCCTTGTCGGGGATGATGTTGCCGGCGCTGCCGGCCTGGATCGAGCCGACCGTGACGACGCCGAACGCGGCCGGGTCCTTCTCGCGGCTGATCACGCTCTGGACGTCGACGGTGAAGCGGGCGGCCATCAGCACCGGGTCGATCGTCGCGGCCGGCATCGAGCCGTGGCCGCCCCGGCCGTTGAAGGTGACGTCCAGCCCGTCCGAGGTCGAGGTCAGCACCCCGGCCTTGTAATAGACCTCGCCCGCCGCGCCCGAGCCGACGTGCAGAGCGAAGCCGTAGTCGGGCTTGCCGCCGATCTTGTCGAACAGGCCGTCGGCCAGCATGGCCCGCGCGCCGCTGACCGTCTCCTCGGACGGCTGGGCGACGAAGACCAGCGTGCCCTTCCACTGGGCCTTGCGGGCGACCAGCTGGCGAGCGGTCCCGATCCAGGCGGCCATGTGGATGTCGTGGCCGCACGAATGGGCGACGAACACCTTGTCGCCGTTCCAGGTCGCCATCGCCTGGCTGGCATAGGGCAGCCCCGACTTCTCCTGCATCGGCAGGCCGTCCAGCTCGGTGCGGACCAGCACCCTGGGCCCGTCGCCGTTCTTCAGCACCGCGATGAGCCCGGTCTTGCCGACACCCTCAGTAACCGTGAAGCCCAGGGCGCGCATCTGGTCGGCCAGCTTGGCGGCCGTCTCGACCTCCTGGAAACCCAGCTCCGGATGGGCGTGGATGTCCTTGTAGATCGCCTCCAGCGCCGGGTAGTCGCGGTCGAGCTGGGCGTCGATGGTTTTGAGGGTGGCGGGGACGTTGAGGGGCGCGGCGTGGGCGGCGGTGGCCACAAGGGCGGCCAGGGCCGTGGTGGTGAGGAGGTTCATGCGGCGAGGCCCCGGGGTGGTGTCGAAGGATCGACGCATATCGCGCGCGCTCCCGCCACTCCTCATGCACACAAACCGTGTCATCCCGGAAAGCGCGCAGCGCTTGTCCGGGACCCAGGGGGTGCGTGAACGCCGCGCTGGCGGCCCCTGGGTCCCGGACAGCCTCTGCGAGGCTTCCGGGATGACACGGAAATATTGGCTTCTAGCAGTTCAGCGTCTCGTACAGATCCAACCACTGCGGGTTCTCGGTCTCGATCAGCCGCAGTTTCCACTCACGTCGCCAGCGCTTGACGCGTTTCTCGTAGAGAATGGCGTCGCTGATCTCGCCGAAGCCCTGATACCAGACCAGCTGTCTCACCCCGTACTTGGCGGTGAAGCCCTTGGGAGCGCCTTCGCGATGCTCCCAGACCCGGCGGGAGAGATCGCCGGTCACGCCGGTGTAGAGCGTGCCGTTGCGTCCACTGGCGAGGATGTAGACGAAGTACTCACGCGACATGCATGAGCTTAACCATGGGTTGAATATAAGCTCAACAACCCGTGTCATCCCGGAAACGCCGCAGGCGTTGTCCGGGACCCAGGGGCGGCCGGCGCGGCGTTCACGCACCCCCTGGGTCCCGGACAAGCGCTACGCGCTTTCCGGGATGACACGGGTTTTGGGGTGTAGGATGGCGGACGCCTAGTTCCCCGGCGCGTACGGGAAGCTCAGCCCTTCATAATATTCCAAGCTCTTCGCCGGAGCCTTCTCCCCCGCCGGCAGCGGGCGCTTCGAAAAGCTGCCGAACCAGGCCACCGAGGCGTCGCGCCACCACTGAGCCTCGTCGCGCTGGATCTTCAGGAAGTCGGCGACCTCGGCGTGGCGCTGGGGGTCGACATAGGGGGCCAGGCCCGCCCAGGTGCGGTTCATGCCGTCGACGTACGACACCCCGCGGCCGTAGTGTTTGACCAGGCCGTCCCACAGGGTGTCGCCGGACTTCAGGCGGTAGTCCCAGGACAGGTGGTGGAACCACAGCAGGTTCTTCTCGTCGACGCACTTCAGGTCGGCGAAGCACTTGCCGACCTCCGGCGCGTACTGGGCCGTGGCGTTGCTGCCGGTCGGGGTGCGGTCGAAGCCCAGGCCATCGGGCCCGGCCTTGGCGTAGTAGATGCTGGTCCAGTCGGCGCGCTCGCCGCCGGCCACCCAGGGCCCCGGGCCATAGTGGTGGCCGCGGCCCATCTGGTGGTGCAGGCCCAGCGGGGTCATGTAGTCGACCGCCGCCTCGCGCGAGCCCATCATCATCTCGACCGCCGGCTTCACGAAGCGCGGATCGTTGGTGAAGGTCATCCTGGCCCAGTCGGCGGCGATGTCGCGCGTCGAGGCTTCCGGATCCCAGGCCAGCCGGCCGAACACGTACCAGTTGGCCTGGTCGAACTGCGAGCCGCTCCAATTGCGGTCGGAGCCGATATTGGCCACCCCGGCCATCCCCGTCAGCTTGCGGCCGTCCAGCGCGCCATCGACCACCTTGGCGACGGTCGAGCCCTTGCCGTGGGCCATGGTGTCGGACTTCAGGGTCTCTTCGTAGAGCGGGCCCAGATAGACGAGGTGGGTGGCGAAGCCGAGATATTCCTTGGTGATCTGGAACTCCATGCCGAGGTTCGATTTCGGCATGGCCCCGAACAGCGGGTGGAACGGCTCGCGCGGCTGGAAGTCGATCGCGCCGTTCTTGACCTGGATGACGACGTTGTCGCGGAACTGGCCGTCGAACGGCTTGAACTCGTTGTAGCCCTGCTTGGCGCGGTCGTCGGGCTGCTCGTGCGAATAGACGAAGGCCCGCCAGATCACCACGCCGCCGTGCGGTCCCACCGCGTCGGCCAGCATGTTGGCGCCGTCGACATGGGTGCGGCCATAGTCCTGCGGTCCCGGCTGGCCCTCGGAATTGGCCTTGACCAGAAAGCCGCCGAAGTCGGGGATGGCCTTGTAGAGCGCGTCGGCCTTGGCCTTCCAGAACGCGGCGACGGCGGGGTCGGACGGGTCGGCGGTCTTCAGCCCGCCGATCTCGATCGGGGCCGAGAAGCGGGCCGACAGATAGACCTTGATCCCGTACGGCCGCAGCGTGTCGGCCACGGYGGCGGCCTTGGCGATATAGGGCGGCGTCAGGCTGTCGGCCTTGGCGTTGACGTTGTTCAGCACCGCGCCGTTGATGCCGATCGAGGCGTTGGCGCGGGCGTAGTCGACCAGGCGCGAGTCGACATGGCCGGGCAGCCGCCACCAGTCGAAGATCGACTGGCCGGAATAGCCGCGCTCGACCGTGCGGTTCAGGTTGTCCCAGTGGTTGAGCATGCGCAGCTTGACCTTGGGCGAGCTGGCGATGTCCAGGCTATCCACGGGCTGGTGGGTCTGGATCAGCGAGAGGTAGCGGAACACGCCGTAGAGCACGCCGATGTCGCGGTTGGCGGCGATCACCGTGGTCTTCTTGCCGTTCACCGCCGTGGTGCGGATCCGGTAACCCTCGTCACCGAGGTCCTTCTGCGGCGCCACGGTCAGCTGGATCACCCCGTCGCGCGAACCGGCGGCGGCCGAGGTCGGCTTGCCGACCAGGCCCGTCAGGCCGCGCTCCAGCTCGGCGCGAGCGACCTTGAGCGTGGGCGTGTCGGCCGTGGGCGCGACGGCGCTGGCGGCGGCGGTATAAGGCGCGCGGGCCGAAGCCTCGACCGGCTTGTAGCGGAGCCACAGATCATAGCCGTCCTCGGCCCGGGCGGCCGGGGCGATGAGGAGCAGCCCCATCAGCAGAGCCATCAGACGCATCGCTTCACTCCTACCCTAAGATCCGACCTCCCCGGCGAAGGCCGGGGTCCAGTTGAAAGGGCTGTGAGGCGCCAAGTACGACCCAGGCACAGCCTTACGATCTGGGTCCCGGCCTTCGCCGGGAGGATCGGGTTTTTGTTACTTTCGCGAACGGGATCCGAGCCGAAAGCCGCCGCTCTTCGAGCGCCACCAAAGGTCGGGACACTCTGTCATAGTGGTCTGACCACTGGGTTGACAAGCCTTATGGTACCGGTAAACCGATAGCGGGAGGAAGATGGACGTCGCGCGCCTGGCCTTACGGCGCGCCCGCGATCTTTCGGCCCGTCCCCAGGTTCCAAGCAAAGCGCCTCATGCCCAAGATCATCGCCGCCAAGACCATCGTCACGTGTCCGGGGCGCAACTTCGTCACCCTGAAGATCATCACCGACGAGGGCGTGTACGGCATCGGCGACGCCACGCTGAACGGCCGCGAGCTGGCGGTCGAGGCCTATCTGACCCACCACGTCATCCCCTGCCTGATCGGCCGCGACGCCCACCAGATCGAGGACATCTGGCAGTACCTGTACAAGGGCGCCTACTGGCGTCGGGGCCCGGTGACCATGGCCGCCATCGCCGCGGTCGACACGGCGCTGTGGGACATCAAGGGCAAGCTCGCCGGCCTGCCCGTCTACCAGCTGCTGGGCGGCGCCTGCCGCTCGGGCGTCATGGTCTATGGCCACGCCAATGGCGAGACGATCGAGGAGACCCTCGACAACGCCGCCCACTATGCCGAGCAGGGCTACAAGGCCGTTCGCCTGCAAACCGGCGTGCCCGGCATGAGCGGCACCTACGGCGTCTCCAAGGACAAGTTCTTCTACGAGCCGGCCGACAGCGACCTGCCCAACGAGACGGTGTGGTCGACCGAGCGCTACATGCGCTCGACCCCGGCCCTGTTCGAGGCCGCCCGCCTGCGGCTGGGTGATGACCTGCACCTGCTGCACGACGTCCACCACCGCCTCAGCCCCATCGAGGCCGGGCGCCTGGGCAAGGATCTCGAGCCGTACCGCCTGTTCTGGATGGAGGACGCCACCCCGGCCGAGAACCAGGCCAGCTTCCGCCTGATCCGCCAGCACACCACCACGCCGCTGGCCGTCGGCGAGATCTTCAACTCGATCTGGGACTGCAAGCAGCTGATCGAGGAACAGCTGATCGACTATATCCGCGCCACGGTGGTCCACGCCGGYGGGATCAGCCATCTGAAGAAGCTGGCCAGCTTCGCCGACCTCCATCACGTGCGCACCGGCTGCCACGGGGCCACCGACCTGTCGCCGGTCTGCATGGGCGCGGCCCTGCACTTCGACCTGTCGATCCCCAATTTCGGCGTCCAGGAATATATGCGCCACACGGCCCAGACCGACGCGGTGTTCCCGCACGCCTACACCTTCAAGGACGGCATGTTGCATCCGGGCGAGGCGCCGGGCCTGGGCGTCGACATCGACGAGGGCCTGGCAGCCAAGTATCCCTACCAGCGCGCCTATCTGCCGGTCGCCCGCCGGCTCGATGGCTCAATGCACGACTGGTGAGGCGTCCAATGGGTGAAATGGGCCGAAACAAGGGTAGGCCACCCTCTCGTCCGACATCAGGCCTTGCAGGCCGGCAAACCTGACCAATCCGTCGGGACGGGCGAAAATGTAGGACATTTCGGGTCATTGTTCGTGTTAGTGACTGAACGATCGCCACGCGTCCTTCGAGCCTCCCGCCGCCCATGTCTGACAACGTCAAGCTCTACCGCAAGATCGCCGACACCGTGGCCGACGCCATCGAGGCGGGGCAGTACAAGATCGGCGACCGCCTGCCGACCGAGCGCGAACTGGCCGAGCAGTTCGGCGTCTCGCGCCCGACCCTGCGCGAGGCGATGATCGCGCTGGAGATGCTGGGCATGATCGAGGCCCGCCACGGCCTGGGCATCTATGTCACCGGCAACATCCGCCCGATCGCCCCGTCGGCCGAAGTCGATTTCGAGATCGGCGCCTTCGAGCTGATCGAGGCCCGCCGCCTGTTCGAGGGCGAGGCCGCGGCCCTGGCCGCCACCTCGATCACCGACGAGCAGATCGCCGAGCTGGAAGGCTTGCTGGAGCGCATGCACGTCGAGGAGGAGATCCGGGGCGAGGACGCCGACCGCGAGTTCCACCTGACCATCGCCCGCGCCACCGGCAACGGCGCGATCATCGCCACGATCGAGAACCTGTGGGACTGGCGCAACCGCTCGCCGTTGGCCCGCAACATCCTGACCCGGGCCCGCGGCATGGGCCTGGAGCCGCGCATCGTCGAGCACCGCCGCGTCGTCGACGCCCTCAAGGCCCACGACCCCGCCGCCGCCCGCCAGGCCATGCGCGACCATCTGGAACGCGTCATCGACCACCTGCTGCACGCCACCGAGACCGAAGCCGTGCAACGGGCCCAGCAAGAAACCACGGCGCGTCGGAACGCGATCGCGAAACGGGTGGCGATTTAGGGAAACGCTCCTTCTCCCCTTGCGGGAAAAGGTGGCCCGAAGGGCCGGATGAGGGGTTGATAGCCCGTTCCGCTCGCACCCCGCATCCACCGCCGTCGCGGCGGTTCTGGTCTTCGACCCCTCACCCGACCGCCTTCGGCGGCCACCCTCTCCCGCAAGGGGAGAGGGAGAACTTGACCATGTGCCAGAGCGGCCCCACCAATCCCCCATGCGCCTGCCGCCCCTGAAGCCCGACTCCGACCAGATGCTGCATCTGGACGCCCTGCGCATCGTGGGCGCGGTGATGATCGTGGTGTTCCACTTCAACCGGTTCATCAACCTGGACGGCCGCTGGCAGGCGGTGGATGACACGGTCAAGAGCTTCAGCCTGATCGTCGACCTGTTCTTCCTGATCTCCGGCTATGTGATGGCGGCGATCTATACCGGCCGGATCACCACCTTGGCCAAGTACCGCGACTTCCTGCAAAAGCGCGTGGCGCGGCTGGGGCCGCTGCACTGGGCGACGCTGCTGGTGTTCGTGGCCATCGCCGCGCTGGGCTGGGCCGGCGTGCTGAACGAGCATGACCCGTCGCGCTACGACGCCTCCTGCATCGCCCAGAACGTGCTGTTCGTCCACGCCTGGGGAACCTGCAAGGCCCAGACCTGGAACTTCGTCAGCTGGGCGATCAGCGCCGAGATGGGCCTCTACATCGCCCTGCCCCTGATCTTCCGCCTCACCGCCCTGGGCCGCTGGGCGACGGCCGCCGCGGCGTTCGGCAGCCTTGCCTTGCTGCTGTGGATCTCGCGGACCGGCCAGCCCTTCTCGCAGTGGACCTACGACTTCGGCGTCGCCCGCGCCGTCCCCGGCTTCCTGCTGGGCATGCTGGCCTTCCAGCTGAAGGACCAGCTGGCCCGCCTGCCGTTCGCGCGGTTCGTGATGTGGGCCCTGCTGGCGGCGTTCTTCGTCGCCTCGTTCGCCGGCGCCTCGCGCACCAGCCTGCTGGTCCTGGTCTACGCCATCGGTTTCGCCGGCGTGGCGGCCGACGCGGCCGGCGTCCAGGGCGGGATCAGCGCCCGCCTGGCCCCGTGGGCGCAGCTCAGCTTCAGCCTCTATCTGCTGCACCCGATCGCCCTGAAGATCGCGCTGAACTGGGTCGGCCACGCCGCCTGGGGCCTGAACGGCGACACCATGCGGCTGTGGTGCTTGCTGTGGCTGATCCTGCTGATCCCGATCGCCTATCTGTCGCTGGTGGCGTTCGAGCGGCCGGCGCGGGATCTGTTGGCTAATCTCGGAAGGCCGAAAGCGCCGCTGAAGGGCATGGGGCCGTCGGTGGCGCCGTAGCGCCCCCTCCGTCACGGCGCGTATCCGCGCCGCGCCACCTCCCCCGCTACGCAGGGGAGGAGGGAGGCGGCTTCCTCCTCACCCGTGCAACGGGGGAGGTGGCTCGCCGCGGATACGCGGCGAGACGGAGGGGGCGTCAGCGCAGGCCGTCCACCCACCCCGGCAGTTCCCCGATACTGCCCAGCTCCACATAGCGCTCATGCCCGACCGGGGCGTCGGCGGCTTCGTGCGACCAGACCAGCGGGTACGGGATCAGGGCGCCCCAGCAGCCCGCCTCCAAAGCCGGCAGGATGTCGGACTTCATCGAGTTGCCGGCCATCACCGCCTGGGCCGCGCCCGTGCCGTAGCGGTCGAACACCCGGCGATAGGTGTCGGCGTCCTTCTCGGAGACGATCTCGACGGCGACGAAATAGTCGCCCAGGCCCGACGAGGCCAGCTTCTGCTCCTGGTGCAGCAAATCCCCCTTGGTGATCAGCACCAGGCGATAACGCTTGGAGAGCTCCGCCAGGGCGTGCTCGACGCCGGGCAGCGGCTCGATCGGCTCGGTTAGCATCTGGCGGCCGACGGCCAGGATCTCGCGGATCACCCGGGTGTCGACCGCGCCGTCGGTGACCTCCAGCGCCGTCTCGATCATCGACAGGGTGAAGCCCTTGGCCCCGTAGCCATAGACCCGCAGGTTGCGCTTCTCGACGGCCAGCAGCTGGGCCTCGATCTTCTCCGGGTCGCCGTGCTCGGACAGCAGCTCCAGGAAGCGGGCGTGCGACAGGCGGAACAGGCTCTCGCAGTGCCAGAGGGTGTCGTCGGCGTCGATCCCGACGGTGGTGATTGAAGTCATGGGTTCTTTTTGTC
Organism: Caulobacter sp. P4_E5; assembly: GCF_056401555.1. NCBI lineage: Bacteria > Pseudomonadati > Pseudomonadota > Alphaproteobacteria > Caulobacterales > Caulobacteraceae > Caulobacter > Caulobacter sp. P4_E5. Next base: position 20,386 of record NZ_JBFUJD010000059.1, on the reverse strand, counting down.
TTCTCGCCGCGCGGCCCGTGCCAAGGATTCAGGCAAGTCGCCTGAGCTTGGTCGCTGGGGTCGGGCGTTTGCCGCTCATCGACGGTATGGATAGCAGCCCGGCGCGCGGGCCGCGAGGGCGAGAGCCGGGCCAAGCGGACGGCCTTGCTCTCGGCCGCCCATACGCCTTGACGCCGCAGGTCGCCGCGGTCATTGGCCCGCCGCCTGCAAAATCAGCGCGGCGACCTCCCGGGGATGGGAGATGAGCGAGACGTGGCTGGACGGTAGCTCGACCGTTCGCGCGCCCATACGGGAGGCCATGTAGCGCTGCAGATCGGGATTGATCGTCCGATCCTGCGTGGAGACGGCGTAAAAGCTGGGCTTGGAACGCCAGGCCGCCTGGCTGACGCGCCCGGCCAGCAGCGCCTTGCGGAACGGCTGCTGCACGGCGAACAGGGCGCGGGCCCTGGCGGCCGGCAGGTCCCCCGCGAAGTCCCGCAGGAAGGCTTCCTCGGTCAGCCGGCCCTCGTCGCCGTCATAGACGATCCCCGCCGACGCCGGCGGGGTCGGGTAGCGGGCGGCGAGCGCCGCATAATCCTCTCCGGCGTCCGGCGCCCGGGCCGCCACATAGGCCAAGGCCGAGACGTTCGGATGGACACCGGCCTCGGTCACGATCATGCCGGAGAAGGAATGGCCGGCCAGCACGGTCGGCCCGTCCTGGCGATCCAGCACCTTGCGGCAGGCGGCGACCGCCTCGTCCAGCGTCGTCAACGGGTTCTGGACGGAGGTCACGTTGAGCCCCCGGGCCTGCAGGCGCGGAATGACCTCCGACCAGCTCGAGCCGTCGGCGAACAGCCCGTGGACGAGGACGATGTTGGTCGCCTTCGCCAGGGGCGGCGGCGGCGGCGGCGGCGGCGCGCCTTGGGCTTTCGCCCTGGGCGCGGCCATGGCGGCCGTCGCCCCGAGGAGCAGCGAGGTGGTGAAATGCCGGCGATCCATAATCATGACCTATCTCCTAAGGTTTGAAGGGCCTGCTAGATCGCCATGCCGCCCGAGACTTCGATGCGCTGGGCGTTCACCCAACGATTGTCGTCGGACAGGAGGGCGGCGATCATCGGCCCAATGTCGTCCGGCTCGCCGGCCCGGCCAAGGGCCGTCATCTCGGCGACCTGCCGGTTGAGCTCGGGATTGTCGCGCACCATGCCGCCGCTGAAGTCGGTCTGGATCGCGCCGGGGGCTACGGCGTTGACCGCGATGCGCCGCGCGCCCAGCTCCTTGGCCTGATAGCGGGTCAGGACGTCGATCGCGGCCTTGAGCGAGCCGTAGGGCGCGCTGCCAGGAACGACGATCCGGCTCAGGCCGCTCGACAGGTTCACGATCCGGCCGCCGTCCTTGATCAACGGCAGCAGCTTCTGGGTCAGGAAGAACACGCCCTTGAAGTTGACGCGATACAGCGTGTCCATCTCCTCCTCGGTCGTCTTCTCGATGGAATTGTGATGCGAGACGCCGGCGTTGTTGACGAGATAGTCGAAGCGCTCGGCCCCCAGCTCGCGGAGCGTCCCGCGCACCTGGTCGGCGAAGGCGTCGAACGTGGAGACCTCCCCCACGTCGAGTTGCAAGGCGACGGCCTTGGTCCCCGCTTCGGCCGCCAGGGCGACGACCTTTTCGGCCTCCGCGCGGTTGGCGTTGTAGGTGAAGATCGACCTGACGCCGCGTCGCGCGAGGCTGAGGACGGTGTTGCGGCCAAGCCCGCGGCTTCCGCCGGTGACGAGGGCGATCGGCGTGTCGGAAAGGGCTGTGATGTTGTCGGACATGACGCGCTCCTGCGTTCGAATTGATGACGCTAGGATACGCGGGGGCCGCCGACGCTGAATGCCGCAACCCTGCCCATTCTTGCCTATTCCTGCTCCTGGGATTAGGTTGAGACGCTGGCTCTGGGATGATGCAGGCGGGTTCGGATGGCGGACGATCTGGTGCATTCGGTTCTGCGCTATACGGACCGGCAATCGGGCAAGAGCCCCTTCGTGACCGCCATCCCGGGGCTCACCATCCTGCGCTCCGACCATCCCAAGCCGCTGTCCCACATGATCATCAAGCCGGCCCTGTGCATCACGCTGCAGGGCGCGAAGTGGACGGCTTTCGGCGAGAAGCGCTTCGACTATGGGGCCGGCCAGGCCCTGGTGGTCGGCGTCGAGATGCCGGCGGTCGGCCAGGTGACGCAGGCCAGTCCGGCCCAACCCTATCTTGGCCTCGTCATCGAGCTGGACCTCGGCGTGATGCGCGAGGTGATCGAGAGCCTCGACAGCGCGCCGCTCGCCTTGGAGAGCGTCCGCCACGGCGTGTTCGTCAGCGACTTCGAAGGACCGCTCGCCGACTGCGCCGCCCGCGCCGTCCGGTTGCTGGAGACCCCGCACGCCATCGCCCTGCTCTATCCGGCCGTGATGCGGGAGATCTGCTATTGGCTGCTGACCGGACCCCACGGCGGCGAGGTCGTGAAGATGGCCCTGGGAAGCGACCGCACCCGCCGTCTGGTCGGCGCGATCCACGCCCTGCGCGACCGCTACGCCGACCCCGTCCGCGTCGACGAGCTGGCGTCGATCGCCCAGCTCAGCCCCTCGGCCTTTCATCGGCAGTTCAAGGCGCTGACCGCGATGACGCCGGTGCAGTATCAGAAACAGCTGCGCCTGTTCGAAGCGCGCCGGCTCCTGGCGTCTGGCGAGACCAATGTGGAAAACGCCGCCTTCCGGGTCGGCTATGAGAGCGCCTCGCAGTTCAGCCGCGAATACTCACGAATGTTCGGCGCCTCGCCCCGCCGGGACGTCGATTCGCTTCGCCGCCGCGCCGCCTGACTTTTCACCAGGCTCGGGTGCGCGCAGGCGGTTGCGCGCCACCTGCCGCTCACGGTTCCGTCGATCGCCGCTTCGCCAGTTGCGCCACGATATCCTCGTGAACACCCCGGCCCAGGGGGTGGAACAGCATCACCAGACCGCACGCCACCAGGCCAGCAGCCGGGAAGGCGACCATGATGATCTTCATGCCGTGAAGGGTCGCCGCGGTCTGCTCGACATTGGGACGGTAACCGACCAGGTCCAGGGACCAGCCGAACAGACCCGCGCCCAGCCCCAGGGCGACCTTCAGGAAGAACTGGCCCAGCCCGAAGATGAAGCTCTCGGTGCGCAGGCCGGTCCGCCACTCGCCGTACTCGACGGTGTCCGGCAGCATCGACCAGAAGGTCAGCGCCAGACCGATCGACGCCACGTGCATATAGGCCAGGAACCCGATCATCAGGCCCGGGGTGCGGATGTCGGTCACCGCGAAGGCGGCCAGCCCCGCCAGCCCCCAGCCGGTGGCGACAAACCAGGCGACGCGTTTGCCGACGAACTTGGTCACGAGCAGCCACGCCGGCACCAGCAGCAGGCCCAGCGCCGCGCAGAGGGCCAGGGCGGTCCGCGAGGCGGCCTCGTCGTGCAGGTAGTACTTGAAATAGTAGAGCACCGACTTGCCGAGCGCCGTCGTACAGGTCACCGCGCAGACGATGCCGCCCATGACCGCCCAGAAGGCGCGGTTGCCCCGCAACGCGCGCCAGTAGTCGGCCATCCCCAGGGGCGCGACCGTCTCCTCGGTCTCGGGCGGTTCGCGGGTGGACAGGAAGACGATGGGGAAGATCACCGTGGCGATCAGGGCCAGGACGCACGCCGCGTAGAAAAAGCCTCGCGCGAGATCGCCGCCGCCGAACCGCGCCGCCATCGGCTGGGTGGTCAAGGCCACGACCAGCCCGGCCGCGGTGGCGAACATGATCCGCATTCCGGCCAAGGTCGACCGCTCGCTCGAACTCGGGGTCAGGCGCGCGTTCAGCGAGGTGTAGGGGATCGACAGCGCGGTGTAGCAGGTGCGGAACAGGAAATGCGCCGCCATCACCGCCGCCGTCAGGCCCAGGCCGTCCAGGGCGGGCCTGTAGTAGAGGAAGGCGAAGGACAGGCCGAGCGGGACCGAGCCGAACAGGATGTAGGGCCGATAGCGCCCCCACCGGCTGCGGCCGCGGTCGGCGACCGCGCCCATGAACGGGTCGATCAACCCGTCCCAGATCGAGGCCAGCATATAGATCAGACCCGCGGTCCCGGCCGACAGCCCCAGGGCGTCGGTGTAGTAGAACAGCAGGAACAGGGACACGCTCTGCCAGTACAGATTGCAGGCGAAGTCGCCGACCGTGAAGCCGATCTTGCGGGCGAAACTCAGGCGCGGAACCGCCGTCGGCTGCGATGTCACGAAACACTCTCCCCAGTCGCCGAGACGGCCATACCGTCTCAGGCCGCTTCGGCGTCGAGGCTGAAGCGCGAGGAGAGATTGGATCTATAAAATCAAAGAGTCAAAAAATAGATCGAAAAACTCTCATATTTATAGTTGCGAGAAATTTCAGCTTGCCCTCGCGGAGCGGCGCGCGGCGGGGGTCTTCGACGACTTGGCGGGACGCGGCGCCGTTTCGACGTCCCGAGCCTCCGCTTTCGAAGGAGTGGCTTCCATCGCCTTGAGCGCGGTGATGATCGATTTGCGGATCGGCTCGGCCACGGCGAAATAGCGCTCGATCAGGGCCTGGGTGCGATCGGCGTCGCGGGCGATGATCGCATCGACGATCAGCCGGTGGTCGGCGTGATGGTCGTAATAGCGATCCGTTTCGAGGTCGGCGAAGAGGTTGATGTAGCGCTCCAGGCGAGCGCCGATGTCCTTGTAGATCTTCATCAAAAGCGGCGAACGGCAGCCCGACAGCAACGTCTGGTGCAGGTCGCCGTAGGATCGTTGCCACATCTCGCGCGCCTGGGGCTCCAGCGCCCCGTCGACCACCTTGGGGATCTTCAGGGAGCGGTGCAGCTGGATCACGACCTGCTCCTCCCAGGCGTYGTCCCCTCGCTCCATCGCCATGCCCAGCATCATCTTGTAGATGCGCTGGTAGACCGTCAGCAGGTCCTGATAGTCCTCCAGCGAGACGGGCGCGGCGCGGTAGCCCTTCTGGTGCTCATGGATGACGAGGCCGCTGTCGACCAACAGCACGATCGCTTCGCGAATGGGGCTGTGGCCGATGTCGTAGAACTTGGTCAGATGCTCGACCTTCAGCCGCTCCAGCGGTTCGAACACGCCCCGGGCGATGTCGCGCCGCAGCCAGTAGGCCACCGCCTGGGTAGGATTGCGTTCCGGATCGACGGGCGCGACGACATTGGGCGCGGTGAACGTCGATACGGATGGGAGCTTGGTCGGCACGGGCGAAAACAGCCTTTTTGAATCGAGTCCTGGTCGAGACGCGACGATAGGATCGGGAAGACCTCCAACAAAGCGATTTCGCGGGGCCTACCGTCCTGGATAACTGGCCGCGATATAGTCCAAGCGCGCGCGGTGGGGTTCGCTGATCGGGCGAGGCCCCGGGTTGGCGAACTCCAGGAAGACGTCGTCCTTGGGCGCGTAGACGGGCCAGGCCGGCAGACCGGCGGGGCTCGGGACGCCGGTCCGCGCGAAAGCCGTCCAATAGGCGCTGACCGTCGCCCCCATGCGCTGGTCGGCCAGCGTCGCGCCCTTCACCATGGCCGCCACCCTGTCGAAAACATAGGGGATCTCCGAGGCGTGACCGGCCCCGCCGCGCTTGGCCTGCTCGGCCTGCTTCACGTACGAGAAGCGGTACAGCCACACAGGACGCCCCCGGGCGGCGTGCAGGGCCGCGATATGGCGCGCGGGCTCGACGAAGATGACGTCGCTCAGGATATGAGCCTTCAGCTCGCGCTCGCCGCCATCCGGGTCATAGACCTTGCGTAGCCCGGCTTCGCGCGGCCCGAACTTGCCGACCACCGTGTCGGCCCAGCCGCCCAGCCAGGGTGATCCCAGCTCGTCGTCGTTGACGCCGATCAGCAGCGGCAACGCGGCGGTCTCGCCGCGCGCGAACATCTCGGCCGGATCGTCCAGGATGATCCGACCGTCGACCATCGGCCCCGAATAGGTTGCGTTGTCGCGATTGTTGAGCAGGTTGAGGTCGCCGAGCACCGTCCTGGCCGGCAAGGCGCGCAGGGCCTCGCCCCCGCCATCGCGCGGCAGACCGGCCCGGGTCGCGAAGGCCGCGCCGGCCTTGACCGCGGCGAGGGCGTCGGCCGTATCGACGGTCATCCTCGGAAGCTTGTCGCGCCCGCCGCCGGACTCGACGATCGCCTTGTGGAACAGGCCTCGCGCGGCTGGCGACCCCATCAGGGCCAGCACCGAGCCGCCGCCGGCCGACTCGCCGAACAGGGTGACATTGTCCGGGTCACCGCCGAAGGCGGCGATGTTGCGCCGGACCCAGTCCAGGGCGGCGATCTGGTCCATGAAGCCGTAGTCGCCAGCCGGCTCGTCGGGATGCTCGGCGACCAGGGCCGGATGGGCGAAGAAGCCGAAGCGCCCCAGCCGGTAGTTGAAGGTGACCACCACCACGCCTCGGCGCGCCAGGGCGGACCCGTCATAGGGGGCGCTGGAGCCGGTGACGAAGCCGCCGCCATGGATCCAGACCATGACCGGCGCGCGCGTCGCCGATCGCGCCACTGGCGTCCAGACGTTCAGATAGAGGCAGTCCTCGCTCATCGCCTGCTTGGACGGCGCGGAGTCGAACAGGAAGCGGTTCTGCAGGCAATCGTCGCCGAACCGTTCGGCCGGCCGCTCCGAGGTCCAGGACGAGAGGGGCTGGGGCGGACGCCAGCGCAGGCCGGCGACGGGCGCGGCGGCGTAGGGAATGCCGCGATAGACGGCCAGCGCGCCCTCGATCCGCCCCCTCACCGCGCCGCTGTCGATCCGCGCGTGCGCCGCCGGCGCGGGCGGCGGTTCAGGGGGCGTCGTCGCCCCGCAACCGGCCAGTCCGATGAGAATGATGAACAGCCAGGACGCGATGCGCATGTGAACCTCAGCGCCGTCCGGCGACGGCGTCGGCCCAGACCGCCCGCGCCAGATCGACCAGCTTGAGCGCCTCCGTCCAGCGATCGGTTTCCTCGCGCTGCTGGCCCGCGGCGCCCGGAACCCGCCGCGCGTAGAACAGGGAGGCCGGCAGCAATTCGGGATAGAAGCCCATGACCTCGCCAGGCCGGGCGGTGACCAGGAAGCCTTCGAAGCTGCGGGCCCACAGATCGCGGAAAACGCCGACATGAACGTCGGCGGGATCGTCGGGAACGGCGACCTGGATACAGCCCGGATCGGAGATCCGGCCGTGCAGGAACCGCGTCCGCTCCAGCACCGGCGCCAGCCGCGCGACCTTGGCGGCGAGGTCGCCATAGACCATCTCCGCGCCGGTATACCAATGCGAGAAGTCGCCGTTGAACCGAACGCCGGGACAGCGGTCGACGAAGTCCAGCGTGCGCTTCATGTCCTGGGTGATGGTGGCGCGATGGGTTTCGACGAACAGCGGATGGCCTTCGCCGACCGAGGCCTCGACGATCGCCTCGACCAGGGCGGCGGCCTCGTCGTCGGTCTCGAAGCCCGAGCCGACGTGCAGCGTCGTGCAATCATAGCCGGCGTCGCGGTGTCGCGCGGCGATGACCCGCGCCTGCTCCGGCCGGTCCACCCGCGCGATCCCGGTCGGAACGAGACCGGCGTCCCGGGCGGCGACGGGGTCGCGCGTCTGGATCGCTTCGAAGCCGGCCTCGCGAACGGCGTGCAGCGCCAACGGCCCGCGCGGCCCGAGGGAGCCCTCGGGCAGATCCATCAGCGTGACGAGGCTGAGCCCGATCCGCAGCCGCGGCGGCGCCGCGGATCGATCGCTGACGTTCGAAATCTTCGGCATGGCCGTCTCGCGCGAAATCCGACGAAAAGGGCCGCCCGCGCGGGGAAAGTGCGCGGGCGGCAGTCGAGGTGGAGGTCAGTAGGCGAGGTCGAGCGACACGCCGACGATGCGTCGCGCCTCGTAGGGGATGAACTGGCTGTAGTTGCCCGGCGCCGCGCCGAAGGGCGTGGCGAACATCACCTGGTTGTAGATCCGGTCGGTCAGGTTCTTGCCGAACACGGCCATCTTCCAGCTGCCGTCCGCCGCCGCCACGCCGATCGCGCCGTTCACCAAGGTCAGGGAATCCTGGATCGCCGCCGGATCGTTCGGGAAGGCCATGCCCATCTTCGAACGGTAGCTGACGCCCAGATCGACCTGCAGCTTGAGCGCGCCGGCGACGGGCCGTTCGTAGTGAGACGCCAGGTTGAACGTGCGCTTGGGCGATCCCGTCCACTGGCCGGTGAGATCCTGTTGCGGCGCCGGACAGACGGCGGTCACGCTCTGGCCGCAGGGGGCGTTGCGATAATCTCCCCAGGTCACGTCGATGAAGGCGCCGCTGGCGGTGAGGGTCCAGTCGACATCGGCGAGCGGACGCGAGGTCAGGTCAAACTCCAGGCCGCGGGTCTTCACCTCGCCGTTCTGGATGGAATAGATGGTCGTGACCGGATCGCGCGCCGAGACCTGGTAACCCTTGACATCGGTGTCGAAGGCCGTCGCGTTGAAGATCAGGCGCAGCTCGGGCCAGCTGGTGCGCAGGCCAAGCTCGTAGTTCAGCGGCTTTTCCGGCGCGACGCTCGGCAAGGCTCCCAGGCCGATATTGGTGTCATAGCCGCCGCCCTTGTAGCCGCGCGTCGCGGTGACGAAGGCCATGACATCGTGGCTGAAATCGTACTGCAGGCCGGTGCGCCAGACGGCGGCCTGGCTGCGCTTGCGCGCCGAGGCGCTGTCGCTGAGCCGATAGAGCGGATCGTACCGCCGCTTGTCGGCCGAAGCGGTCTCCTCCAGCACCCGTCCGCCCAGGATCACCCGAAACTTGTCGCTCAGATTGACGTTCGCCTGGCCGAACAGCGCGATGTTGCGGGTGCTGGCCTCGTTGCGGACGACCTTGTTGTAGAAGGGCAGCGGCACGGTCGGAAAGCGCTGGGTCGAGGTGGACCCGACCTTGCCGTCGAAGAAGAACACGCCGGCGACATAGTCGACCCGCCGCCCTTGGGGCGAGGTCAGCCGCAGTTCCTGGGTCCACTGGCGCTGCTTCAGATCGGCGTAGTTCACGTCCAGCAGGTTCAGGGGGCTGGAGTCCGAATCCAGCCCGTCGTGGGTGAACCAGCGCCGCCAGGCGGTGATCGAGGTCAGGGTGTAGCCGTCGCCCAGCCGGTAATCAGCCTGGGTCGACAGGCCGTAGCTCTCGGCCTGGGAGAAGACGTCGCCGCCGATATTCTGCTTTTCGTTGGTCCGCGACGGGACGATCCCGGCCGCCTGGCTCTGACGTTCGGGCGCCAGCGACGGCGCGGGCCCGACCGAATAGAGCGTGAAGATGCAGCAGGTGGCGTCCCGCTTCCAATAGTCGGCGATGGTCGTGACCTCCAGGCCGGCCGTCGGGGTCCATTCCAGCTTGCCGCGGAAGCCATGGTCGTCGCGGTCGTTCAGCTTGCGGCCGTCACGGACGTTGTCGATGTAGCCGTCGCGCTTGTTCATCCGCGCCGAGGCCAGGAAACGCAGATTGTCGGTGATCGGCCCGGTGATCAGGCCGCTGACCTTGCGCTCGTCGTTGGGCCAAGCCCAGCTGCCCGAGACCTTGGCGTGGAAGGTGTCCGAGGGTCGGCTGGTGGTGACGTTGATGACGCCGGCCGAGGCGTTCTTGCCGAACAGCGTGCCCTGCGGCCCGCGCAGCACCTCCAGGCGCTCGATGTCCGGCAGGTCGGTCAGGGACGATCCGGCCTGCCCCAGCACGACGCCGTCGACGACGAAGGCGGTGCTGCCCTCGATCGATTCCGACGAGAACGAACTGGTGCCGACGCCGCGTACGAAGAAGCCGAAGCTGCGCGGCCCGGCCGCGTTGGTCAGCTGCACGCCCGGCGTCAGGTACTGGATGTCGGTGGTTTCATTGAACCGGAAGGCCTGGAGCGTCGCGGCGCTGACGACCGCCACCGAAAGCGGCACGTCCTGCAGCCGCTCCTCGCGCTTCTGGGCGGTGACGATGATCTCGCCGATCACGGTGGCCGCGGGCTTGGCGCCGTCGGCCGCGGTCTGGGCCTGAACGGCCGAGGCGGCGAAGGCCGCCAGCGCGGTCGCCGCCAAAAGCTCGACACGGACCGACGCGCGACGGCGCGGCGCGGCGAACGACCGGACGCCCTCTTTCTGGATCATATGCTCCCCTCCCTGCGATGAATTATTGATTTTTGTCGCAACGCGATTATTCGATCTATTTTATATCGAAGTCAATCTTCCGGTCGCTTTTCGCGGAATTTCGGGGCCAACGGCCATTTTTGAGGGAATGGACGCCACCGCCACGCCTTCGATCCAAACCGAAACGCCTTGCGGGATTCGATTTTTTACATCACATATCGCCTCAACACGTAAATTCGATATTTTTTCGGATAAATCAAAAAGTTCGATCGATACGAAGCCAGGTAGCGCCTGGCCCCTTCTCCGGCCCGCGAACGACCTCACGCCGTCCGCCCGTCCTTTCGTTCAGTCCATCGAGAGAAACCATGCCCACCACCGCATCCGCCGCGGGCGTCCAGCTCCATCCGTTGAACCGCGATTTCGTCTGGCGCGACCGGGACCAGACCCCGCTCCACCGCCTCTCCGACGCTCAGGCCGCCCAGTTCAGCCGGGACGGCTTTTTCAAGCTCGAGGGGGCCTTTACGGCGGAGGAGATCGCCGCGGTCACCGCCGCCATCGATCCGATCGAGGAAGAACGCGAACGCTATGTCCGCGAGCAGCACGCCGGCCGGATGCGGCTGTCGGAAGCCGACATCATCACCTTCACGACCCACATCGTCGCGAGCTCGCCGATCCTGCGCGATTTCGCCGCCCATCCGGCGATCAAGGCCGTCTGCCACGACCTGATCGGGCCGGACGTCCGCCTCTACTGGGACCAGTCCGTCTACAAGAAGACGGGCAAGCCGCAGGAATTCCCCTGGCACCAGGACAACGGCTACACCTTTGTCACCCCGCAGCAGTACCTGACGCTGTGGATCCCGCTGGTCGACGTCGACGCGGAAAACGGTTGTCCGTGGATCGCGCCCGGCCTGCACAGACTGGGCACCCTGCTGCACTGGCCCACCGAAATCGGCCTGAAGTGTCTCGAGAACGTCCCCGACGCGGTGTGCGTGCCGGCCAAGGCGGGCGACGTGATCGTCTTTTCCTCGCTGGCGCCGCACCGGACCGGGCCCAATCTCCGGACCGGAACGGTGCGCAAGGCCTACATCCTGCAATACGCCCCGGACGGCGCCTATGCGCCGCTGCCCGATGGCGACCAGATCCTCATGAACGACCCGAGCCGCCAGTTCAGCGTCCTCGAAAACGGCCGCTAGAGCCCTGCCCCTTCCCGCGAAAGGCCAGACGATGACTCTGACCAAGATCCGCCCCCACGCCGATCTCTTCCTGGACGCCCAAGGCCGCCAGGTCATGCTTCGGGGCGTCAATCTGGGCGGCGACTGCAAGACGCCCTATCCGGACGGCGGCACCCAGTTCCCCTCGGACTTCTCCGATCACCGCCAGGTCAGCTTCATCGGCCGCCCCTTTCCGCTGGAAGGGGCCGACGAACACCTGGCGCGGCTGGCGGGATGGGGCTTCAACGTCGTGCGGCTGCTGACCACCTGGGAGGCCGTCGAGCACGCCGGGCCGGGCCTCTACGACGAAGCCTATCTGGACTATTTCACGGAGGTCTGCCGGCGCTGCGCCGAACACGGCCTGCACGTCTTCGTCGATTTCCACCAGGACGTCTGGAGCCGGATGAGCGGCGGAGACGGCGCGCCGGGCTGGACGTTCGAGGCGGTCGGCCTGGACTTCGCTCGCTTTCCCGCCGCCGGCGCCGCGCACGTGATGCAGGCCCAGTTCGACTACGCTGATCCCAGCGATCGTCAGGCGGCCTACCCGCAGATGAGCTGGGGCTCGAACTACCGCCTGCCGGCCAACGGGATCATGTGGACGCTGTTCTGGGGCGGACGGACGTTCACGCCGGACTTCAAGATCGACGGGCTGAACGTGCAGGACTTCCTGCAAGGCCGGTATCTCGGCGCGATCGACGCGGTGGCGCGCCGGCTCAAGACGCTGCCCAACGTCCTGGGCTTCGACACCTTGAACGAGCCGGGGATCGGCTGGCTGGGTCAGAGCCTCAGCTATCGCCATCTGGCCCGGTCGGCCGAGGACCCGACGCCGCCGCGCGCCGGGCCGGCCCTGTCGCCGCTCGACAGCCTGGCGGTGGCGCGCGGCGTTCCGACCACGGTCCCGCTCCTGCGTCGCGATCCCCGCACCGGCGCCGCCGAACCCGACGGCGAGACGACGGTCAATCCCGACGGCGTCTCGATCTGGGCTTCCGGCGCGGACTGCCCCTTCGAACGCGCCGGCGTCTATCGCCTGGAGCGCGGCCGCCCGGTCGCCATCGCCGAGGACGTCTTTCGCCGCCACGCCGGCCGCGCCCTGGACATCCCCAACGACGCGTTCGGACCGCTGTTTCGGAAGGTGGCCGAGACCACCCGGAAACACGCGCCGGACTGGGCGGTGTTCGCCGAGCTCGATCCGTTCGGGACCGTGTTCGGGCGCTCGTTTCCGGACGACATGCCCGAGCGGTCGGTCAACGCCAGCCACTGGTACGACATCGCCATCCTGTTCCGGAAGACGGTCGAGCCGGACGCCGCGCCGGGAGAAAGCCAAGACCGCTATGGGCGTCAGCTCGCCCACTACGCGGCCCTGTCACGACGGATCCCCGGGGGCGCGCCGACCCTGATCGGGGAGTTCGGCATCCCGTTCGATCTGGACGACGGCGAAGCCTACGCCCAATGGGCCCTCGGTCGACGGGACCCCGCGGTCTGGGCGCCGCATGTTCGAGCGCTGGCCGCCATGTACGACGCCATGGACGCCCTGCTGCTGCACGCGACGCAATGGAACTACACCGCCAGCAACCGCAACAGCCTGCGCATCGGAGACGGCTGGAACCAGGAGGATCTTTCGATCTTTTCCGTCGATCAGCACGACGCGCCAAGGGATCCGGACTCGGGCGGTCGGGCCGTCGCGGGCTTTTGCCGCCCGTTCGCGCGCGCCGTTCAGGGGCGGATCGGCGACATGGCGTTCCAAGGGGACGTCGGCCTTTTCCGCCTGCGGTTCGACGCCGACCCGGCGATAGACGCGCCGACCGAGATCTACGTCCCCCGCCTCCACTATCCGACCGGCTTCGACGTCGAGGCGGAGGGCGCCCGCGTCCGCCTCGTGCGCGACACCGCCGGCCAACGCCTGCTGGTGCACGCGCTGGCGCGCGGTCGTGTCGACTTGAGGCTAACCCCGTCGCCCAATCCGCCCACGGCCGGCGCGCAGGACCCGCCGCCGCTTTACCTTGAAGTCTGACCGATCTGCGGCGTCAGCGACAGGCCTCAGCCGCCGGTCTCGTCGACGACGATGGCGACGGTCTTGCCGCGCGACAGCGGCTCCCATCCGGCCGCGATGGCCGAGGTGATGGCCTTGGCGACCAGGGCCGGGGCGATGTGGGCGGGCTTCAGCATCGGCGCGCCGTAGCGGGGCTGCGGGCCAGGCGGAAACTCGACGACGGCCTCGCGCTTGCCCTCGGCGTGGCGCACGGCGATGGCCATGCCGTGCCGCTCGGGACCGTCGTTGGACCAGCCGGGCTGGCGATGCAGCCGCCAGAAATACGGCTCGCCGCCGACCTCGATTTCGATCTCGGAGCTGTTGTTGGTTCGCGCCATGCACGCAGTTAGCCCGACGCGCGCGTCCAGGCCACCCCCAAGCACGAAGAAGTCAGTCGCTCTTTGAACGCGGGGCCGCCGCCGGCGCACTCATCGAAGGCGGCAGCGTTCCAGCCGTCAGCCAGGCGCCGCTCGCACGGTCATCACGACGTCGATCGCCCCAAACGGCGTCGCGACATCGCCCCCGATGCGGCGGCGCTTGGCTTCCGTTCCCCCGCAACGACAAGCCCCGCGCAACGACAAGGAGCCTCGATGGCCAAGCGACTCTTCGACGTCCTGCTGTCCCTGGCCATGCTGATCCTGGCCGCGCCGGTGCTGGCGCTGGCCATGACGCTGATCTGGGCCCAGGACCGGCGCTCGCCCCTGTTCATGGGCGTGCGCGTCGGGCGCGACGGACGCGACTTTCGGATGGCCAAGCTGCGCTCGATGACCGCGGACTCCGAGTTCAAGGGCGCGGCCTCGACCACCCAGTCCGACAGCCGCATCACCCCGCTGGGCCACGTCCTGCGGCGCTGGAAGCTGGACGAGCTGCCGCAGTTCTGGAACGTGCTGCGCGGCGAGATGAGCATCGTCGGGCCGCGCCCGAACACCCGGCGCGGCGGGGTGGACAACTACACCACGCGCGAAATGCGCCTGCTGAGCGTGCGCCCCGGCATCACCGACCTGGCCTCGATCCTGTTCGCCGACGAGGCCGAGATCCTGGACGGCGCGGTCGACCCCGACGCCCTCTATGACGAGGTCATCCGGCCGTGGAAGAGCCGCCTGGGCTTGCTGTATGTCGAGCGGCGGACCTTCTGGATCGACCTGCGGATCATCGGCCTGACGGCGCTGGGCGCGCTGTCGCACGCCGCGGCGCTGGAAGGCGTCGACGCGATCCTGGAAGAATTGGCGGCCAGCGACGAACTGCGGCTGGTCTGCCGGCGAGGCGCGCCCCTGCCCCGGGCCGAGCCGCCCGGCTACGCGGCTTGATCCAGCGCTTCTACCGCCGGGCGGGCGGCGCGCCGACCGCGCCGACCCCGCCACCTTCGTTTTCCGTCCGTGTCTGGTCGCCCGGCCGGGACGGCCCGCCGCCGCCGGGGTCGCGCCGTTTCAGCAACGGGGTCTGGTGGGCCTTCGAGCGCCTGGCCCTGTTCAGCCGGCCCGGATTCCTGGAGCTGACGCTCTGGCGCGAGGACCGCCTGGCGCACCGGCTGATCGTGACCCCGCGCTGGGCTCGCTTTCCGTTCATGGGCGCGGCCGACCTGCAGGTTGGCGACGTCTGGACCCAGCCGGAGCTTCGCGGCCTGGGCCTGGCGACCCTGGCCCTGGCGATGGTTCAGGCCCTGACCGATCCGGATGATCGCCTGTGGTACGTGGTCGAGAAGGACAATCCCGCCTCCATCCGCCTGGCCGAGGCGGCCGGCTACCGGCTGGTCGGCGCGGGGCGGCGCACGCGGCCCCTCGGCTTGGCGGTGTTCGGGCGGTTCGTGCTGGACCCGCCCGAGACGGTCAGCGCCGGACGAGGCTGACCGACGCCACCGCCCCGGCCTGGGTCGCCGCGTCGGCGCGGCGCAGGTGCAGCGCCAGCCACTGGCCGGAACAGCCGTCGGGAACCGTGACCTCGCCGCTGGCCTCGCCGCCCGGCCGGTGCGCCTGGTCCAGCTGCAGAAGCTGGCGTCCGCCCGCCTCGCCGCAGGTCAGGGTCCAGAACGGGACGGCCGCGGGATCGGTCGCGGCGGTGCGGACCGACAGGCGGTAGTCCCCGACTGGTAGGGTCAGCAGCTGGACCGCCGCCACCCCGCCCGCGCCGCCCAGCGCCTGATAGGTCAGGGCCGGCCGGCCGCCGACCACGCCCCGGATCGCCTCCAGTTCGCCGCGCTCGGTCAGCCGCCAGCCGAACGGCGCGGCCTGGTCGGGGCGCGAGAACGTCGGGTCGGCCAGCAGCGCGTCCGCCTCGGCGCGGGCCAGCGGCTGGAAAGCGTCCCGCACGCGACGGGCCTCCCCGAAGGCGGCCTGGGCGACCAGTTGTCCGATCAGGGCCTGGTCGGCGCCGGCCCGCCGCACCATCGCCCGGTCGCGGACCGCCAGCACCAGGTCCGTCACGCCCGGCGGCGCGCGGCGCTCGACCACAGCATCGTGCAGGAACATCGCCCGCCAGTCGCTGGGCCGGTCCAGCAGCCGGGCAATCGGCGGGACCAGGTCGGGATCGGAAAGGGCGCTCGCCAGCACAGGGAACAGGATCGGCGGGGCCGCCGACGAGGTCCGCAGCGCGATGTCGAAGTCCCGCAGCGCCCCGTCGACGTCGCCGCGCTCGACCGCCTGCTGGATCAGCCAGACGCGCGTGCCCAGGCTGCGGCGGCTGATCCGGTCGGACAGGGCGAACAACGCCGCCGCCCGGCGCTTGTCGCCCGAGGCCTCGGCGTCCAGGGCCCGCAGCTCGACGGCAGGCGGCAGGGTGACATCGCGGACCAGGGCGCGGCGGACCAGGTCGCGCACGGCCGGATCCGTCGCCGGGGCGCCGGCGTCGACCCTGGCGCGGGCGGCCTGGACGGCGAGCCGGGCGTCCGACGGCGCGAGCCCGGCGGCGCGGGCGGGATCGCTTCGTCCCCATTCGGTGGCTGCCCCATCACGGACCGCCAGCGCCAGGCCCGCCGCCACGCCCAGGGCGATCACCGTCCGCGCCGCGACCGCCCCGGCTCCCATCTCAGCGCCCGTAGTCGTAGTCGAAGCCATAGCCGTAGTCGAAGCCGTAGCCGGCCTTCTTGGCCTCGAACTTGGTCAGCACCGCGCCCAGGATGTGGGCCTGCGAGGCGCGCAGGCGCGACAGCGCCGCCCGCACCGTGCCGGCCGGGACCGAACGAGCCTCGACCGCATAGACCACGCCGTCGACCGCCGCGGCGACCAGCGGCGCGTCGGCCAGCCCGATCACCGGCGGCGAGTCGACGATCACATGGTCGAAGCGCTCCTTCAGCCGCTTGACCAGCAGCGCCAGGCGGTCGCCCATCAACAGGTCGCCGGCGTTCGGCGGCGGCGGTCCGGCGGTCATCACCCACAGCCCCTCATGCTCGGTCGCGTGCAGGACGCTGTCGAGGTCCTCGGCCCCCGACAGGAAGTTGCTGACGCCCAGGCCGTTCTTGAGGCCGAAGGCCGAGTGGACCGACGGCGAGCGCAGGTCGGCGTCGACCAGCACCACCTTGCGGCGCGCCCGAGCCAGGGACTGGGCCAGGGCCACGGTCGTCGTCGACTTGCCCTCGCGCGGCCGGGTGCTGATCACGGCCAGCGAGCGCGGCGCGCCCTTGGCCGTCGACAGCTCCAGATTGGCGTGCACCGACAGATAGGCCTCGACCAGCTTCGAGCGCGGGTCGCGCAGGGCCATCAGCGGGTCCTCGACCTGCACCTTGGGCGCGACGCCCAGCAGCGGCAGGCCCAGCTTTTCCTCGAGGTCCGCCGGGTCGACGATGCCCTCGTCGATCTGTTCCAGGCCCGCGGCGACCAGGGCCGCGGCCAGGCCGCCGGCCAGCATCGCCAGGACCAGATTGACCAGCAGCTTGGGCGAGGCCGGGCGGTCCGGCAGCCGGGCCGGATCGACGATGGCGACGTTGTTGTTCTCGGCCCCGCCGGCGACGCCGATCTCCTTGTAGCGCTGCAGCAGCGCGTTATAGAGCTCGCGGTTGGTGTCGGCGTCGCGCTGGTAGATGTTGTACTGGATGCTGCGGCGGCGCAGGTCGGCCAGGCCGTCCTTCAGGCCCTCGACCTGGGCGGTCAGGGCCCGTTCGCGGGTCTGGCTGGAGTCATAGGCCTGCTGCAGCGACACCCGCACCCGGCCCTCTTCCTGGCCGATGGCGGCGTCCAGCGCCTGGATCTGCGAGGCCAGCGCCTTGGCCTGCGGATAGTCCGGGCGGAACTGGACCATCAGCTTGGCGTATTCCCCGGCCGTGTCGGCCCGCCTCTGGCGCATCGAGGCGATGGCGTCGTTGCCCAGCGCGATGCTGCTGGCGTCCGGCCGCTTGATCTCGTTCAGCCGGCTCTCGGCGACGATGCGCTCGGCGGTCGCCACCTCCAGGGCCGAGTTCAGGGCGATCAGGTCGTCGGTCAGCAGCGAGCGGCCGCCGACCGCCGCGCCGCTGGCGCTGGCGTCGATCGAGGACGGCAGGTTGATGATCCCCTGCTGCACGGCGTAGGCCACGACCTGGCGCTCGGACATCTCCAGCTTCTCGCGAAGCTGTTCGATCCGGCCTTCCAGGAACTTGCGGGCATAGCCGGACGCCTCGAAACGGCGCTCCAGATTGGTGGCGATGAAGTCCTCACCCCAGGCCTGGGCGATCCTCTGGGACAGCGCCGGGTCCGGCGTCACGGCCCGCACGTCGACCAGGCTGGAGCCGCGCACGGGCGCGACGCCCACGTGCTGCAGCAGGATCTTGCCGGCGATCTCGGTGCGCTTGGCCCGCGTCGAGGGATCGGCCTTGCCGCCCTCGAACAGGTCGCGGCGGCCGAACAGCTTGAAGAAGGCCGGATCGTCGACGACGCCCAGGTCGCGGGCCACGCGCTCGGCCAGCAGCTGCGTGCGCAGCAGGCCGTACTGGGTCTGGTAGAATTCCTGGTCGCCGATGCTGGTGTCGCGCTCGACGCTGTCGATCTTCACGACCCGCGCCGTCTCGCGCGAGATTTCCAGCCGCGCGGCCGAGGCGTACTGGCGCGGGATGACCAAGGTCAGGGCCACGCCGGCCAAGGCGCCGGCCGCGACGCCGCCCAGCAGCACCCAGCGCCAGCGCGTGGCGGCGCGCAGCAGCCGGCGAAGCGGCGGCGTGGCGGCCCGGCCTATGCCCTCGGCCTTGTCCGTGAAGAGCGAAACGTCCCCGGAGGCGAGTCCGAGCATTTGGGGTGAGACCCGTTCCATGCGTCAGAATCTTTCCAGGGCGAGAATGAGCGGCGTGGTCAGCAGGGGGGTGATCTGCAGGAACTGCTGGAAGTGTCGGCGGGCCACGGAGTCGCCGACGATGATCACGTCGTTGGCGTAGATCTTGGGGTCGGCGTACAGGCCGCGCCGGATGGCGCCGAGGTTGTAGAGCGCCGCCAGGGACTGGCCGTCGACCATGCGGAACACCACCACGTCCTCGAGGCGGGCGAACTCGCCGGTCCCCTTGGCGGTGGCGACCGCGCGCATCAACGACATGTTGCCGACCACCGGATAGCTGCCCGGCTGGGTCACCTGGCCATCGACGGTGAACACCTGGCTGGTGGTCTCCTCCAGGTTCACGGTCACCTGCGGGTCGCGCATGAACCGGGCGCCCAGCTTGCCGGAGATGATCGTCGCCAGCTCGGACGGGGTCCGGCCCGAGGCGTCGACCTCGCCGATCAGCGGCATCGACAGCCGCGCCGCCGCGTCGGTCTGGAACTTGCCCGAGAGGTCCTCGACCCCGAAGACGACGATCGACAGCTTGTCCAGCGGACCGATGCGATAGGCCGTGGTGGCGGCGACCAGGTCGGCCCCGCTGGGCGGCGGCAGCTCGGTCCGCTGGGCCACGGTCATGGGGCCTTTCAGCTCGCCCAGACGCGGCTGCTCGGCGCAGGCGCTCAGCAGCAGCAGCGCGCCGCCGAGCAGGAAGAAGCGACGGCGCATCCTCAGAACCGCATGCGCAGGGAGGCCTGGAACACGGTCTGACCCTCGAACGGCGAGGTCAGGCCGCCCAGGGTGACGCGGGTCCCGCGGCTGGAGCGGACGTTCAGCGCCTCGAACAGGGCCGTCGTGCGGGCGTTGATCGGCACGCGGGCCGCCGCCGTCAGCGACCAGCCGTCCTCGCTGTTGTCGCGGGGCATCTCACTGCCGCGCTCGTCGGTCGAGAAGGCCTCGGCCCGGCCGGTGACGGCGACGTCGCCGAACATGTGGGTGACCAGCACATAGGCCGACTGGAACTTGGTGTGCACCCAGCGTTGGCCAGCGGTCTCGAAGCCCATGATGGTCGAGCCGGTCATGCCCTGGGCCAGCAGGCGGGTGTTGGGTCCGAGGTCGGCGTTGAAACCGACGTTCCAGAAGCGCGTGCGCCAGCCCCACTGGCCCGCGGTCGTGAAGGCCTCCGGGTCGCCCTTGTTGTCGTAGTAGAACACCGACGCGCCCCAAGGCTGCGGCGGCCGCCAGTCGAGGCGGCCGTAGAAGCCGACATTGTGGTCGAGCTCGGCCGTCGACTTGGTGCGGTCCTCCTGCAGGTGGACGATGAAGTTGTTCAACGGCGGCAGCTTGAAATAGCCCTTGGCCGTGGCCTTCTCGTCGTGCAGGGCCCAGCCGCGGAACGACAGCAGCGTGCCCGAGGTGTCGTTGTAGCCGAACAGGCCGACGGTGGCGGTCAGCTCGCTCTGGCCGACGGCGGCGTGGACCGTGCCCTCGCCGCCCAGCACCTTGACCTCCTCGCCGACCCAGGCGTTGATCGTCGAGGGCGTGATGGTGTTGACGACGCTCCAGGCCCCGCCGGTCGAGTGCTCCAGCGAGATCTCCGGCCACATCAGGCCGGCGCGGGCCGAGACGCCGACCGCGCCCTTGCGTTCGGGCAGGTAGTTCACGAACGCCTCGATCAGGTCGACGCTTTCCTCGTGGTCCTTCTGATAGGCCACCGAGACGTTGGCGCTCAGCGACGAGGTGAAGCGCGGCGTCCAGATCAGGTCGGCCTCGACGGGGACCAGCCGCGCCTTGAAGCCGCCGTCGTCGGCGCCCTGGAACCGGGTCTTGCCAAAGCCGCCGTCGACATAGGAC
>NZ_JBFUJD010000058.1:0-36246 GCF_056401555.1 Caulobacter sp. P4_E5 | reverse complement strand
CGACTATTCCGCGCCGCTGAACGAACCGCTGGTCTATCGGCTGGTCCATCGCTTCCGGCTGGAGAAGACCGATCCGACCGCCGCCCGTTCGCCGGTCAAGAAGCCGATCGTCTTCTATGTCGACCGCGCCGCGCCCGAGCCCGTGCGCTCGGCCCTGATCGAGGGCGGCCGCTGGTGGAACCAGGCGTTCGAGGCCGCGGGCTTCATCGACGCCTTCCGGGTCGAGGTGCTGCCCGAAGGGGTCAGCCCGCTGGACGCCCGCTACAACGTCGTCAACTGGGTGCACCGCCAGACGCGCGGCTGGTCGTACGGCCATGCGGTGGTCGACCCGCGCACCGGCGAGATCGTCAAGGGCGACGTCCTGCTGGGCTCGCAGCGCATTCGCCAGGACCGGCTGATCTTCGAGGGGCTGGAGGGCGCCGACAAGACCGGCAAGGGTGGGCCCAACGATCCGATCGAGATCGCCCTGGCCCGCCTGCGCCAACTGGCCACCCACGAGATCGGCCACTCGATCGGCCTGCAGCACAACTTCGCCGCCAGCACCTATGGCGGCCGGGCCTCGGTGATGGATTATCCGGCCCCGAAGATCGCCATCAAGGACGGCGGGCTCGACTTCGCCGACGCTTACGGGCGCGGGGTGGGGGGCTGGGACAAGTTCGTGATCGACTGGCTGTACGGCCCCGCCCCGGCCGGGACCGACGACAAGGCCTGGCAGAAGGCCAAGGCCGACAAGAGCCAGGCCGACGGCCTGCGCTACGTCTCCGACGAGGACGCCCGCGCGTCCGATACGCCGCATCCGCTGGGCGCGGTCTGGGACAACGGATCCGACCCGGTCGCCGAGCTCGACCACCTGATGGCGGTGCGCAAGATCGCGCTCGAACGCTTCGGTCTCGGCAATCTGCCGAAGGGGGCGTCGGTCGCCGACCTGCGCCGGATCATCGCGCCGATCTACATCTTCCAGCGCTACCAGGTCGACGCGACCGCCAAGCTGGTCGGCGGGATCGACTTCACCTACGGCGCGGAAGGCGACGGCAAGGAGGCCAGCAAGCTCGTGCCCGCCGATCGCCAGGCCGCCGCCATCGACGCCCTGCTGCGCACGATCACCCCGGCGGCGCTCGACCTCCCGGACAAGGCGCTCGACGTCCTGACCTCGGGCCAGTCGCAGGGGACCGACCACGCCTATGAGATCGAGACCTTCGGCCAGGGCCCGGTGTTCGACCTGCCGGCCACGGCGGAAGTGGCGGCTGACCTGGTCTGGGCCGACCTGTTCGCGCCGGCGCGGCTGAACCGGCTGGTCGAGGCCAAGCGCCGCGATCCGGTCCAGCCCGGGGTCGAGGGTCTGCTGGACAAGGCCCTGGCCTTCGCCGCCTTCGACGGCAAGGCCGTCGGACGCCAGGCCGAGCTGGCCCGTCGGGGCCGCCAGCGGATGGTGGCGAACCTGGCCCAGGCGCTCGACGACAAGAGCCTGTCGCCGACCGCTGCCGCCGTGATCCGCGCCCGGCTAGCCGACTGGGGCAAGGGCCTCAAGACGGTAGCCGGCGACCCCGCCGATCGGGCCCAGGCGCGCGCCCTGGCCGGGATCGTCGCCGACGAAAGCGGCGACCGCCTGGCGGCGCTGGTCGCCGAGGGAAGAAGCAAGATCGTGATCCCGCCTGGCCCGCCGATTGGCGAGGACGACTGGTTTGGGGATATCGGGCTGTAGCGGCTTGAGCGCCCCCTCCGTCACGTCGCCTCTCGGCGCCGCGCCACCTCCCCCGCTGCGCAGGGGAGGAGGAGGTCCTCCTCACCCGTGAAACGGGGGAGGTGGCGCGATGCGGATACGCATCGTGACGGAGGGGGCGCTAGGTCCGGCTTGACTCTGACCCAACCCTCCCGCATCACCCCAGCGACCCTCGCGGGAGACATCGGGATTCGCTCCCGAGGCCGAAGGCGCAACCGCCCCGGAAACGCTCAGGCAAAAGGACCGCGCGGGTTTAGAAACGCTGGAAAGTAGTCTCCCGAAAGGGCGGCTCGCCGAAGGAGCAAGGCCAACCTCAAACAGCAGAGGGGGAAGGCCGGAATCTCTCAGGTCCAAGGGACAGCGGGGGCGCGACCACCCGGCGCGAGCCGGTCGTCTCGCCGACCCCGCTTGGAGCCCGCCCAGTGTCTGATCAAGATCTCAAGAAGACGCCCTTGTACGACGCCCACGTGGCGGTGGGCGCGCGCATGGTGCCGTTCGCGGGCTACCATATGCCGGTGCAGTACAAGGACGGGGTGCTGAAAGAGCACCTCTGGACCCGCGAGCACGCCGGCCTGTTCGACGTCTCGCACATGGGGCAGGCGCGGATCCGCGGTGAGAACCCGGCCAAGAGCTTCGAGAAGGTGGTCTCGGCCGACTACCAGGGCCTGAAGCCCGGCAAGCAACGCTACGGCGTGCTGCTGAACGCCGACGGCGGCATCATCGACGACCTGATGACCGCGCGTCCCGACGACGACGGCCTGTTCGTGGTGGTCAACGGCGCTTGCAAGGACAACGACTACAAGATCATCGCCGACACTCTGGCCGGCGAGGCCACGGTCGAGCGTCTCGAGGACCGCGCGCTGCTGGCGCTGCAAGGTCCCGAGGCCGCCGCCGTCCTGGCCGCCCACGTACCGGAAGCCGCCGGCATGGTGTTCATGGACACGCTGGCCCTGACCGCGTTCGGCGTCGACGCCATTCTCTCGCGCTCGGGCTATACCGGCGAGGACGGCTACGAGATCTCGGTTCCGGCTGAGGCCGCCGAGCGGGTGTGGAACACCCTGCTGGCCGACGAACGGGTCAAGCCGATCGGCCTGGGGGCTCGCGACAGCCTGCGTCTGGAAGCCGGCCTGCCGCTCTATGGCCACGACCTGGACGAGACCGTCTCGCCGATCGAGGCCGGCCTGAACTTCGCGGTCGGCAAGTCGCGCCGCGAGGCCGGCGACTATCTGGGCGCGGCCCGCATCGCCAAGGAACTGGCCGGCGACCTGTCGCGGATCCGCGTCAACCTGAAGGTGCTGGAAGGCGCTCCGGCCCGCGAAGGCGCCGAGATCGCCGACGAAGCAGGCAATGTCATCGGCAAGGTGACCAGCGGCGGCTTCGCCCCCAGCCTGGGCTACCCGATCGCCATCGGTTTCGCCCCGCCGGCCTATGCCGCGATCGGAACGAAGTTGAAAGTCATCGTGCGCGGGAAGCAGGCGGCCGCCGAGGTCGTCGCCACCCCCTTCGTGCCGAACCGTTACGTCCGCAAGATCTGAAAGAGGGCCAGACCAATGCGTTTCACCAAAGATCATGAGTGGGTCATCGTCCAAGGCGACGTGGCCACCGTCGGCATCAGCGCTTACGCCGCCGAGCAGCTGGGCGACGTCGTGTTCGTCGAGGTCCCGGAAGCCGGCAAGGCCGTGAAGCAGGGCGAGAACCTGGCCGTGGTCGAGAGCGTCAAGGCCGCCTCGGACGTCTACGCCCCGGTGTCGGGCGAGGTGATCGAGGGCAATGCCGAGCTCGGCGACGCCCCCGAGACCGTCAACGCCCTGCCGGAAAGCGGCGGCTGGTTCGCCAAGATCAAGCTGTCGAACCCGGCCGAGGTCGACGCCCTGATGGACCGCGACGCGTACGAAGCGTTTCTGAGCACTCTGTAAAAACCTGTCATCCCGGCCGCAGCGCGCAGCGCGGAGAGCCGGGACCGCGGAAAGCTCCGTGCTTCCGGCGGTCCCGGATCGCCCTACGGGCGTCCGGGATGACAATCTTCATTCAATAGGCGCTCCTCACAATGCGTTACCTTCCCCTGACCCCCGAAGACCGCGTCGAGATGCTCGGCGCGATCGGCGTGAAGTCGATCGACGACCTGTTCGTCGACGTTCCGGCCTCGGCCCAGCGCGCCGGAACCGTCGATCTGCCGCTGCACGCCGGCGAGATCGAGGTCGAGCGCGAGATGGCGGGCCTGGCCCGTCGCAACCGCTCGGCGGGGGAGGGCGCGTTCTTCTGCGGGGCCGGCGCCTATCGCCACCACGTGCCGGCCACGGTCGACCACATCATCCAGCGGTCGGAGTTCCTGACCAGCTACACGCCCTACCAGCCGGAAATCGCCCAAGGGACTCTTCAGGTACTCTTCGAGTTCCAGACCCAAGTCGCGGCCCTGACCGGCATGGAGGTGGCCAACGCCTCGCTCTATGACGGCTCGACCGGCGCGGCCGAGGCCGTGATGATGGCCCAGCGGGTGACCCGCCGGAACAAGGCGGTGATGTCGGGCGGCGTCCACCCGCACTATGTCGAGACCATCGAGACCCTGGCCCATGCCGCCGGCGTCACGACCCAGGCGATGCCTGCGGCCATCGACGCCGAGGCCGCGGTGATCGCCGCCATCGACGCCGACACCGCCTGCGTCGTCGTCCAGACCCCGAACGTGTTCGGCACGGTCACCGACGTCACCAAGATCGCCGAAGCCGCCCACGCCGCCGGCGCCCTGCTGATCGTGGTCACCACCGAGGCCGTCTCGTACGGCCTGCTGAAGTCGCCCGGCGAGATGGGCGCCGACATCGCCGTGGCCGAGGGGCAGTCGATCGGCAACGGCCTGAACTTCGGCGGACCCTATGTCGGCCTGTTCGCCTGCAAGGAAAAGTTCGTCCGCCAGATGCCGGGCCGCCTGTGCGGCGAGACGGTGGACGCCGACGGCCGGCGCGGTTTCGTCCTGACCCTGTCGACCCGCGAGCAGCACATCCGCCGCGACAAGGCCACCTCGAACATCTGCACCAACAGCGGCCTGTGCGCCCTGGCCTTCTCGATCCACATGAGCCTGCTGGGCGAGACGGGCCTGCGCCAGCTGGCCGCCCTGAACCACCAGAAGGCCCGCGCCCTGCGCGAGGCCCTGGCGGCGGTTCCCGGCGTCGAGATCCTGACCCCGCGCTTCTTCAACGAGTTCGCGATCAAGGTTCCCGGTAACGCGGCCGACATGGTCGAGACGCTGGCTGGTCACGGGATCATCGCCGGCGTGCCATTCTCGCGCCTCGACGCGGACGCGGGCCTGGACGACGTGCTGCTGGTCGCGGCCACCGAGACCACGCTGGATGTCGACATTACTTTCTTCGCCAAGCTGCTGACCAAGATGGTGGCCCAATGAGCATGAACAACGTCGGCCGCCCCACGCGCCCGGAAGCCGCCGCCAACGATCTCGGCGGCCATGAAACCCTGACGGGCGGCCGCGGCCTCCTCCAGGACGAGGCCCTGATCTTCGAACTGGATTGCTGGAACAAGACCGGCGTCGACCTGCCGCCAGCCGCTCCGCCGTCGGACGATCTGGCCGGCCTGCTGCGCGACGCGCCGATCGGCCTGCCGGGCCTCTCGGAGCCCGAAGCGGTCCGCCACTATGTGCGCCTGTCCCAGAAGAACCACGCCATCGACCTGGCGCTGTATCCGCTGGGCTCGTGCACGATGAAGCACAACCCGCGCCTGAACGAGAAGATGGCGCGCCTGCCGGGCTTCTCGGACATTCACCCGCTGCAGCCGCAGTCGACGGTGCAAGGCGCCCTGCAGCTGATGGACCGCCTGGCCCACTGGCTGAAGACCCTGACCGGCATGCCCGCCGTCGCGCTCAGCCCCAAGGCCGGCGCCCACGGTGAGCTGTGCGGCCTGCTGGCCATCCGCGCCGCCCACGAGGCGGCCGGCAACGGCCACCGCAAGACCGTCCTGGCCCCAACCAGCGCCCACGGCACCAACCCGGCCACGGCGGCCTTCGTCGGCTACACCGTCGTCGAGATCGCCCAGACCGACGACGGCCGCGTCGACCTGGCCGACCTGAAATCCAAGCTCGGCGACCACGTGGCGGCCATCATGGTCACCAACCCCAACACCTGCGGCCTGTTCGAGCGCGACGTCGTCGAGATCGCCCGCCTGACCCACGCGGCCGGGGCGTACTTCTACTGCGACGGCGCCAACTTCAACGCCATCGTCGGCCGGGTGCGCCCGGGCGACCTGGGCGTCGACGCCATGCACATCAACCTGCACAAGACCTTCTCGACGCCCCACGGCGGCGGTGGTCCGGGCGCGGGTCCGGTGGTGCTGTCGGAAGCCCTGGCGCCGTTCGCCCCGACGCCGTGGCTGGTCCATGACGACGACGGCTTCAGCATGGTCGAGCACGCCGGCGAGGAGGGGGCCAAGACCGCCTTCGGCCGCATGAGCGCCTTCCACGGCCAGATGGGCATGTATGTCCGCGCCTATGCCTACATGCTGAGCCACGGGGCCGACGGCCTGCGCCAGGTGGCCGAGGACGCCGTCCTCAACGCCAACTACATCAAGGCCCGCTTGAAGGACGTGATGAGCCCGGCCTTCCCGGACGGTCCGTGCATGCACGAGGCCCTGTTCGACGACGCCTGGCTGGAAGGCACCGGGGTCACCACGCTCGACTTCGCCAAGGCGATGATCGACGAGGGCTTCCACCCGATGACCATGTACTTCCCGCTGGTCGTCCATGGCGCGATGCTGATCGAGCCCACCGAAACCGAGTCCAAGCAGGAACTGGATCGCTTCATCGAAGCGCTTCGGGCCCTGGCCGGCGCGGCCCAAAATCTGAAGGGGGGGGCGGGCGAGACGGAACGCTTCAAGGGCGCGCCGTTCCACGCCCCGCTGCGGCGGCTGGACGAGACGTTAGCGGCTCGCAAGCCTCGGTTGAGATGGAAACCTGTGGCTACGGCGCCACTGGCGGCTGAATAGCATTCTCCATACCCCTGTTGCGACGGAAGGGCGCCTTTACGGCGCCCTCATCCCTCCACATATCGGAGGGGCGTGTCGGGGCTAGCTGGCTTTTCCAGGGAGCAGGCGCCGCGCAAGCTTGTTTGTTCCTCCCAATGACTGCTCTCGCCCTCGCCATGTCGCGCGCCCACCGCCCCGCCGATGACCTCGCCCGTGAGTTCATCGCGCGATTCCTGCGCGTGTTTCTCGTGGCGCTCGGCGTGGTGCTGATCGCGGCTGGCGCGCTGATCGCGCCGCTGCCCGGCCCGCTGGGCCTGCCGCTGACCGTGGTCGGCCTGATGCTGGTGCTGCGCAACTCGTTCAAGGCGCGCAAGCAGTTCGTCCGCTTCCAGCACGCCCATCCCAAGCTGATCTTCCCGCTGCGTCGCCTGCTGCGTCGCGAGCCCGAGGTCGTGCTGGTCGCCTGGCAACAGGCCTTGCGCGTCGAGCGCCTGATCATTCCGCGCAAGTGGCGGGTCGCCGTGCGCTGGCGTAAGTCGCTGAAGCGTCGCCCCGTAAAGCAAAACGGACGGTGAACGCGATCGCGACCACCATCGACGTCAAGCACAGGGTTCGTCGCCGCGCGCGGCTGGCCCTGTTGCTGCGCGAATCCGCCGCCCGGGCCTTTCGCTGGATCGCCATCGGCTTCGGCACGCTGGTGATCGTCGCCGGCGCGGTGCTGACGCCGCTGCCGGGTCACGTCGGCCTGCCGCTGCTGGTCATCGGCCTGATGATCGTGCTGCGCTACTCGTTCCAGGCCCGCAAGACCTTCATCCGCTGGCAGAAGCGCCACCCCAAGCTGGTCTTCCCGATCCGCCGCCTGATGCGTCGCGAGCCGGAGGTGCTGCTGGTCGTCTGGCAGCAGATGCTCCGTACCGAGAAGATGATCCTGCGCCGGGCCCGCTGGCGGCTGTTGAAGAAGACCCGCAAGCGCGTGAAGCGCTACATCGCGCGGAAGATGACGAAGAAGGCCTAGGGCAACGGCCGCTAGCGGTTCGACGTGGCGGTCGCGAGACTGGTCATGGATGCGGGCCGTCCTAGCGGGCGCTCGCTCGTCCAACGGAGCCTAGCCACGGCCCAAAGCGCGGCAATTCCGCTCGCCGCCAACAGAACTTCTACAAGAATGGCGGCCAAGGACCGCTGGCCCCAACGCAGTCCGGTCAGGTGCAGCAGTTCGCTCGCGGCCACGGACAGCACCGCGCCGGTCACGAAGACCCGCAGCGACCGGCGGCCGAGCACCACCAGAAACGACCTTGGGCCAGCCTGATGGACCAGGCGGAGCACCGGCGCGTCCGAGAAGACGACGAAAAGATAGGCGAGGGCCGACAGGTGCAGCACCCGCAGCGGTGACATCAGGCTCTTGCTGCCGCCCAGCCAGAAGCTGTCGTTGCGGGTGTCGACCCAAGCCTGTGCGTCAGGCCAGTAGGGCAGGACGTAGAGCAGGGCGACATAACCCAGCACCAGGGTCAGCGCCGCACCGATCAGCCATGGCGAGCGCGGCGGACGAACGCCTTGGGCCATCGCCGCCGCCAGGGCCATGCCGCTGACGAAGGTCAGGGTCCAAGGCAGGAAGTTCATCATCAGCGGCGCGCCCGTCAGGCTGTCGTGGCCCACCAACCGGAAATGACCCGCGACGATCCAGACCAAGAGGGCGGGCGGCAGCGCCCACCACCAGCGCCGGACGGCCAGCCATAGAAAGAGCGGCGCCGCTACGAAAAGCCCGACATAGAGTCGCAGAACGTCCGAAAAGCCGACGGACTGTTGCAAGGTCAGGACGTGCCAAGCCGCCGGCGGCCAGGGGCTGGCCAGCAGCGCGTTCAGCTCGGGTCTATGGAATCGGATCGCCGGGCCCGCTAGCCACGCCAGGGCGCCCAGAACGGCCACGGTGCCGACGATCAGCAGGATATTGCACCCGTAGAGCTTGAGCGCCCGCCTCCACAAAGCGCGCACGCTGTCGAAGAATTCCAGCCCGCCAAAGGCCAGAAAGGTCGAGGCGCCGGACAGGAAGACGAACAGGTCAGCGCTGTCGGACAGGCCAAAGTTCGATGGCGAGAACCGTTGCAGCACGCCGCCCGCGATATGATTGATGTAGATGTTCACGAGGCAATAGCCCCGGATCACATCGATGGCCGCGATACGCTGAGGCACGGAACAGCTTCCACTAAGGATTGTGCGTCAACTTGTCGCGCCTATAGGTGAACTACCGGTAAAGGTGCAGGGCGGCGGCCGGCCTCGGCCTGGGCGATCTTGCGTTTGAAGCGCTACATCGCCCGCAAGATGGCGAAGAAGGCCTAGCTCGCGCCGACCAGGTCCGCGATGTACGCCTGCAAGGTCGTCGGCCCCTTCTCCGTCTCGTTCTCCGGAACCATCTCGCCGTCCAGGGTCGCGCCGGTCATGCGGGCGTAGCTGTGCGCCGCCGCCTGCGAGAAGCCAAGGGCCCGGAAGGCCCGTTCCCACTGCTCGCGTGGGGTGACAACGACCCGCACCGGTCGACCCAGCGCGTCGGCGAAGGCCCGGGCCACATCCGCCATCGAATAGCGCGCCGGCCCCTCCACATTGCGCAGGCCGACATCGTCCAGGCTGGACCTCAGCCGCCGGGCGGCCGCCTGTCCCAGGTCGCGCGGGGCGACCATCGGCAGCCTGAAGTCGGCCGGGAACATGGTCTGGACCACGCCGTCCTTGCGCGCGCCCTCCAGCGCCATGTCCCAGTTGGACATGTAGTAGGCGGCGCGGTTCCAGGCGGCGGGGATGGGCCGGGCCTTCAGCCCTTGCTCCAGCTCGTACAGCACGTTGAAGTCGCCGAGGCTTTCGCCGGGCTGGGCGCCCATGGTGCTCTCGGCTGCCACCTTCTCCAGTCCCGAGCCATCGAGGGCCGCGAGAATGGCCGCGACCGTGGCGCGTTCGCCGACGTCGGTGTCGCCGCTGACAGGGGCGTTGGGATTGAGCAGGAACGCCCGGCGGGCTTGTCTGAATGCCGCGCGCAGGCCGTCGACATCCAGCACGTCGACGACGGCGATCTCCGCCCCCTTCCGTTTCAGGCCTTCGCCATGCTCCGCGCTGTGAACGAGGGCCAGGACCGGCTCGCCGGCCTCCAGCAGAGCGTCGACGACGGCGGACCCGACATGGCCCGTGGATCCCAGGATGGCGTACATGGCGCTCTCCGATTGGTTGTCGAAGAGACTAGAAGGATCGGTCGCGCGGCCGGTTCCAAGCTGTGGCGGGCAAAGAAAAGGGCGCGGACCTTGCGATCCGCGCCCTTTCTGTCTTGTCCGCAGGACCCTCGCCGCTATTGCAGCTTGGCGCCCATCTGGCCGATCGCGATGTCGACCAGCGGATCGTTCTTGGCGCCGGCGAGGCGGGCGGCCAGGACGGTCTCGGCGGCCTGGGCGGCGAGATCGACCGCGGCGGCCTTCACGTCGGCGGTGGCCTGGGCCTCGGCCTGGGCGATCTTGCGTTCGGCCATTTCGGCGCGGCGCTTGATCTGCTCCTCGAGCTTTTCCTTGGCCTCCTCGGCCATCCGCTTGGCGTCGGCCTTGGCGGCCTCCATCATCGCGGCGGCCTGGCGCTCGGCTTCCTCGCGCTGGGCCTTCACGTCCGCGAGCAGGCCTTGAGCCTCCTCACGCAGTTGCTGGGCTTCGTCGAGCTCGGCCTTGATCTTGGCGGCATAGCCGTCGAGCGCGCCGAACAGGGCGCCCGGCAGGACCTTCAGCACGACCAGCAGGCCGAAGAAGATCACCAGGGCGACCAGGACCCAGAATTCCGGGTTGGCGAGGCTGAACAGGGATTCGTGTTCCATCTTCAGTTCCTCAGGCCAGGGCCGACTTGAGCTCGGCGGCCGTGGCCGCCTTGCCCGTCAGCTTCTGGACGATCGCGCCGGCCGTCTCTTCGGCGACCACGCGGACGTGGCTCATGGCCGTGTCGCGGGCCAGCTGGATCGAGGCCTCGGCCTCGGCCAGCTTCTGGGCCAGGACGGCCTCTTCCTTGGCTTGACGCTCGGCGGCTTCGGCCGAAGCCTTGGCCTTGGCGTCCGCCGCGGTCTTCTGGGCCTTGGCGCGCGCCTCGGCGACCTCGGCGGCGGCGGCGCGGGCTTGAGCCTCGGCCTCGTCCTTCAAGCGACGGGCGTCGGCGATGTCGCCGGCGATCTTGGCGCCGCGCTCGTCGATCGCGCCGCTGACGCGGGGCAGCAGGCCCTTCGACAGCACCACGTAGAGAACGGCGAAGATGAGCAGCAGCCAAACGATCTGACCACCCCAGTGCTCGAACTGCAGCTGCGGAAGGCCGCCGCTTTCGTGCTTGGGGGTTTCAGTCGTCTCGACCGTGCCGTGATGTTCCGTCGCCATGGGCGAAGGCGCCTCTCAGCTAAAGCGTCCTCGAGCGGCTGGAAACCAGCGCGCATCCGGAAGACGCGAGAAAACAGAAAGCTTGGAGCGCGTCGCTTCCGATGAAGCGCCGCGCTCCAGGTCGGATTACGAGAACAGGATCAGGAAGGCGATGACCAGGGCGAAGATGCCCAGGGCTTCCGTCAGGGCCATG
The DNA here is from genome assembly GCF_056401555.1 of Caulobacter sp. P4_E5. Lineage (NCBI taxonomy): Bacteria > Pseudomonadati > Pseudomonadota > Alphaproteobacteria > Caulobacterales > Caulobacteraceae > Caulobacter > Caulobacter sp. P4_E5. The sequence continues at coordinate 24,992 of NZ_JBFUJD010000058.1, read as the reverse complement.
CCCAGGAACAGCATCGGGCGCTCTTGAGCGGCGGCCGTCGGGTTACGCAGGGCGCCTTGGAAGTAGTTGCCGAACATCACGCCCAGGCCAATGCCCGCGCCGATCATGCCGAGCATGGCCAGACCAGCGCCGATGTACTTAGCAGCAGCAGCGTCCATGATTGAGACTCCTTGAAGAGGGTAGTGTTGGTTGAAAGACTAAAGGTTGATCAGTGGCTGTCGAGGTGCACGACGTCGTTGATGTAGACGCAGGCGAGCACCGCGAACACGAAGGCCTGCAGGAAGGCCACCATGAACTCGAGGGCCGTCAGGGCGACGACCGAGGTCAGGGCCAGGGCCGAACCGGCCCAGCCCAGCACGCCGAGACCGCCCAGGGCGATCACGAAACCGGCGAAGATCTTCAGGACCACGTGGCCGCCCAGCATGTTGCCGAACAGACGAAGGCCCAGGGTGATCGGGCGGATCAGGAACGACAGGATCTCGATCGGCACCAGCAGGAAGTACAGCGGCCACGGCACGCCCGACGGGGCGAACAGCTTGAAGAACTTGAAGCCGTTCTTGATCACGCCGACGGCGACGACGGTCAGGATGACCATCAGGCCCAGGGTCAGGGTCACGGCCAGTTGCGAGGTCGCGGTGAACACCAGGAACATCCCCTGGATGTTCATGAACAGCACGAAGGCGAACAGCGTGAAGATGAAGGGCAGGAACTTCTTGCCGTCATGGCCGATGATCGACTCGGCCAGGCCGTCGACCAGGCCGTACAGCATCTCGCCCACCGCCTGCAGGCGGCCGGGGACCACGGCCTTGCGGGCCGACAGGCTGTAGAAGCCGATGACCAGCAGGGCGGCCGACATCATCGCCGCCACGGAATTGGTGATCGACAGGTCGATGGCGCCCAGGCCGGGAACGGTCACGGTCGGCAGTTCCACGATCTTCTGGATCTGGAACTGGTGCATCGGATCGGCCATCGGCCCTAGTCTCTCTTCTGCTTGGGGACGGTTGGCCCGCCTCCCGTGTCTCCGTCGGCGATCCCCCCAGGGGCAGCCGCCGACGCCTGCGCGCTCATTTTCGTCGCCTTGCGGACGACGGAGAAAATCGCGAGCCCCATGCCGATCAGCAGACCGCCGACCATGCCCCAGGGGCTCGTATGGACGTAGCGGTCGAGCAGCCAGCCGAAGCCGAGACCCACCAATACGCCCCCGATCAGGTCCGCCAGGAGGCGATAGCCGTCCTGATTGGCCTTTTCGGACACCGCTTTCGCGGGCTTTTCCGCCGCCTTCTTCGCCTCAAATGCGTCGAGCCGAGCGTCGAGGCTGTTGAAGGCCTTGTCGTTCGGTTCGTCGGCCTTGGGCATGGGAAGCGGCAGGTCCGAAAGCGCCGCCGACGCGCCAAAACAAGGCGCTTTTCCGGCCGGCTTGATCGGCGCGGAACCTATAGACGTCGCTGCGGTGCGTCAAGGTGAGCGCATCGACCGTCAAGTAGCGGGAATACTTAAGGATTTCGCCTTCGACTTCGAGGGGAGGCAAAACCGTCCCCATTCTCGACCGATAAAGACGTCGGCCGGCCCCTACCGTATGGGCGAAGGCTCCCTACATAGACCGTGCTCTGGCGACATCACCTCCCATAGGCAAGGGGTGATGAAGCCCGATGACGCATTGATTTTTGCGCCGATCTGGGCTTTAGAGCCGCCGCCTCCAAATAACACGAAGATTCATGTCGCACCTGAAGAACACCGGATTCGCCGATCGTCTTACCGCCCAGCAGGAAGCCAAGAAGGCGATGCTGGCCAAGTTCAAGGCCAAGCCCGCCGTCCAGGACCCCGATTTCGACAAGCGCGAGGAACTGCGCGCCGCCGAACTCGAAGCCGTCCGCGCCGCTCGCGCTGAAGCCAAGGAAAAGGCCCGTCTCGAGGCCCTGGCTCGCGAAGAAGAAGTCGCCGCCGCCCGCCGCGCCGAGCGCAAGGAGCGCAAGGCGCTCGAAGCCGCCGAGATGCGCGTGCGCAAGGAAGAGAAGGCCAAGGAGCGCGACGAGCTTCGCGCCCTGGGCAAGACCAGCAACAGCAAGGCGTCCCGCGCCCACGCTTGGGGCAGCCTTCTGGGCTGACGAAGACTAAGGGGTCCTTTGGGGCCCCTTTTTCTTTGCGCGACGGGCAGAATACGATCATGAGCCGGCCATGGCTCAGGTTTCGTTCGACGTCATCGCCACCCTGTTCGCGGTCGCCGCCCTGGCCGGGGCCATCGACGCCATCGCTGGCGGCGGCGGCCTGCTGACCCTGCCCGCCCTGCTGCTGGCCGGGCTGTCGCCGGTCCAGGCCCTGGGCACCAGCAAGCTGCAGAGCTCCCTCGGCTCGATCTCCTCGACCAGCGCCTTCGCCCGTCGGGGCCTGATCGACTGGAAGACGGCCCTGCCGGTCGCCGCCGGGGCCGCGGTCGCCGGCCTCTGCGGGGCGCTGTGCGCCAGCCTGCTGTCGCCACAGCTGCTGCGGGCCGTCGTGCCCGTGCTGCTGATCGCCATCGCCCTCTATTTCGGCTTCTCGCGCGCCCTCAAGACCGAGGACGTCGCGCCGCGCATGGCGCTGATCCCGTTCGCCTGTTTCGTCGCGCCGGTGATCGGCTTCTACGACGGCATCTTCGGCCCGGGCGCGGGGGCCTTCTACATGGTGGCGATCGTCACCCTGCTGGGCTATGGCGCGCTGAAGGCCACCGCCCACACCAAGCTGGCCAACGCCGCCAGCAATCTGGGCAGCCTGGCCCTGTTCATTTCCAAGGGCGTGGTCATCTGGCCGATCGGCCTGGCCATGGCGGTCGGGGCGTTTCTCGGCGCCCAGGTGGGATCGAGGCTGGCGATGCGCTTCGGGCCCAAGCTGATCCGGCCGCTGCTGGTGGTGATCTCGTGCGCCATGGCCGTGAAGCTGCTGGCCGATCCGGCCAATCCGCTGCGGATGGCGATCGGGTTCTAGGTCCTCCCCCACCTGACCGCTTCGCGGTCGTCCGCCCCCAAAGGCGGGCGGAAGGAAGACCGATCTTCTTCCCCCTCCGGGGGAGGAGCGCCGAAGGCGCGGAGGGGGCCAGCGACCGCCTAAGCCGCGACCAGCTTCTCCGCCGTGCTCAGGTCCACGCTGACCAGCTGGCTCACCCCGCGCTCGGCCATGGTCACGCCGAACAGGCGGTCCATCCGGCTCATGGTCACCGGGTTGTGGGTGATGGCGATGAAGCGGGTCTGGGTGCGCCGGCGCATCTCGTCCAGCATGTTGCAGTAGCGGTCGACATTGGCGTCATCCAGCGGCGCGTCGACCTCGTCCAGCACGCAGATCGGGGCCGGATTGGCCAGGAAGACGCCGAAGATCAGGGCGCTGGCCGTCAAGGCCTGCTCGCCGCCGCTCATCAGGCTCATGCTGGCCATGCGCTTGCCGGGCGGGCAGGCGAAGATCTCGAGGCCCGCCTCGAGCGGATCGTCGCTCTCGATCAGCTTCAGCTCGGCCTGGCCGCCGCCGAACAGGGCCTGGAAGAGCGTCTGGAAGTTGGCGTTGATCACGTCGAACGCGGCCAGCAGGCGCTCGCGCCCCTCGGCGTTCAGCTCCTCGATGCCGGCCCGCAGCTTGGTCACGGCGCCCGAGAGGTCGGCCCGCTCGGTCCGCATGGTCTCGAGACGCCCGGCATATTCCTGGGCCTCTTCGTCGGCGCGGAGGTTCACGGGGCCGATGGCGTCGCGCTCACGTTCCAGGGCGAACAGGTGAGCCTCGACGCCGGCGGCGTCCTTGGGCACGGCCACCGCCTCGCCGGCGACGTGGCGGCCCAGCTCCTCGGGCTCCATGCGGGCCTGCTCGCGGATGGCCGAGGCGACCTCGGCGAAGCGTTGGCGGGCCCCGTCCAGATGAGCGACCAGGGCCGCGCGCTTCTCGCGGGCCTCGCCGGCGGCCTGCTCGGCGGCCCGGGCGGCGCGGTCGGCGTTGATCCGGGTGGTCTCGGCCGTCTCCAGGGCGTCGCTGGCCTTGGCGCGGCGGGCCTCGGCGGCGGCGAACTCGTCCAGCAAAACGAGCAGCCGTTCCTTCAGCACGGCCGGCGCCTCGCGGGCGGCCTCCAGCGCGGCGGCGGCCTTGACCCGGTCGCCTTCCAGAGACTCCGTGCGCTTGGCGGCGGCCTCGGCGCGCTTGGCCCAGTCGGCGCGGTCGCGCTCCAGGCTTTCCAGCCGGCGCTGGCGGCCGGCGCGTTCGCGGGTCTCGACGTCCAGGGCGGTGCGCGCGGCGCTGGCCGCCTCGCGGGCCTGGGCCGAGGCCTGACGGGCTTGCGCCAACTGCGGCTGCAGGTCGCCCGAGGTCTGGGCGGCGGCGTGGGCTTGCTGGGCCTGATCGAGCGCCGCGTCGGCCTCGGCCTTTTCGGCCTCGAAGCGGGCGATGGTGTCGTCCAGCGACTGGGCCCGCGCCGCGCGCATCGCTTGCTCGCGCTCGAACTTGGTGACGGCCTCGCGGGCCCCGGTCAGCAGGCGCTCGGCGTCGGGCGGGCCGCGTCGCTTGTCGCGCAGCAGGTCCTCGGCGGCGCGCAGGCGGTCGGCGGCGGTCTTCAGGGCGGCGGCGGTGGCCTCGGCGCGCGGGGCCAGCAGGTCGATCTCGGCCTCGACCTCGGAGAGGCGCGTACGCTGCTCCAGCCGCACGGCGGCGGGCCTGGGCGCATCGGCGCGAGCGACGAAGCCATCCCAGCGCCAGAGGTCGCCTTCCTTGGAGACCAGGCGCATGCCCGGCTTCAATGCCGCTTGCAGCCGGTCGCCATCAGCCCGCGCCACCACGGCCACATGCGAGAGACGCGCGGCCAGGGCCGGCGGCGCCTTGACCAGCGGGGCCAGCGGTGTGGCCCCATCGGGCCAGGTCGGAGCCGGCGCTTCGGCTCCGCCCCAATAGGACGGCGCCTTGGCGTCGAGCGCGGCGTCCAGGTCGTCGCCCAGCGCCGCCGCCAGGGCCGCGCCATAGCCCTTGTCGGGCGCGACGCTGTCCAGGGCCGGGGCGTGGCCGCTCTTGCTACGCGGCGCGGTCAGCTGGGCCAGGCCCCGGGCCTCGGTGCGCAGGCGGCCCAGCTGATCCTCGACATTGCGGGCCAGTTGACGGGCCTGGGCCTCCTGCTCGGCGGCCTTGACGCGTTCGGTCTCGGCTTCCTCCAGCGCCGCGCGGGCGGCGGCCAGGGCGGCCTGCGCATTGTCAAAGCGCTGGCGGGCGTCGGCGGCGGCCGGATCGACCTCGGGACCGACGGCGGCGCGTTCGGCCTTGGCCTGGTCGAGGGCGCGGTTGGTGCGGTTGGCGCGCGCCTCGGCCTCGGAGAGGCGCGTGGCGGCGGCGCGGAACTGGGCTTCCTCGGCGGCGACCCGGGCGGCCAGCTGCTCGACGGCGGTCTCGGCGGCGGCGCGCGCGGCCTCGGCGGCCTTGGCGGCCTCCGCCAGTTCGGGTCCCCGTTCCGGCGCGGCGGCGACCAGGGTGCGGACTTCGTCGAGCTCGGCGTCGATCCGCGCCAAGGCCGCGGCGGCGTCGTCCTTGGCCTGGTTCTCACGAGCCCGGTCGTCGTCAATGCGGGCCAGGTCGTTCGAGAGCCGCTCGAACTCGGCGGCGGCGGCCTCGGCCTCGCGCTCGGCGCGGTCCTTCTGGATGGCCAGCTGGCCCAGGATCGCCTGGGCGATGGTCGCCTCCTCGCGCAGCGGCGGCATGGCGGCCTCGGCGTCGGTGATCGCCACCTGGGCGGCGGCGCTGGCGCGCGCCGTCTCTTCGACGAGGCGCGCGGCCTCGGTGGCCTCCCGCTGGGTCCGCTCCAGCGTGTCGCGGGCCTCGGTCCAGCGGGCGTAGAGCACGGCGCCCTGCACGGCGCGGATCTCGGACGACAGGCGCTTGTACTTCTCGGCCTGCCGGGCCTCGCGCCGCAGCCGGTTCAGCGCCGTCTCCAACTCGCGCGCCACGTCCTCGAGACGGGCCAGGTTGCTCTCGGCGGCGCGCAGGCGCAGCTCGGCCTCGTGGCGGCGGGTGTGCAGGCCGGAGACGCCGGCGGCCTCTTCCAGGATGCGGCGGCGGTTCTGCGGCTTGGCGCCGATCAGCTCGCTGATCTGGCCTTGGCGAACCAGGGCCGGCGAATTGGCCCCGGTCGAGGCGTCGGCGAACAGCAGCTGGACGTCGCGGGCCCGCACCTCGCGGCCGTTGATCCGGTAGGTCGAGCCTTCGCCGCGATCGATGCGGCGGACGACCTCCAGCACCGGGTCGTCGTTGAACTGGGCCGGGGCCGTGCGGTCGGCGTTGTCGATGGTCAGGGTGACGTCGGCATGGTTGCGCGGCGGGCGCGCCCCGCTGCCGGCGAAGATCACGTCGTCCATGCCGCCGGCCCGCATGGCCTTGGCGGAATTGGCGCCCATCACCCAGCGCAGGGCTTCCAGCAGGTTGGACTTGCCGCAGCCATTGGGGCCGACAACGCCCGTCAGCCCGGGCTCGATCCGGAACTCGGTCGGCTCGACGAAGGACTTGAAGCCCGAAAGGCGCAGGCGCTGGAACTGCACGAGGCGGTCCCTTCCGGGCTAGCCCTTCGCCGCGGTGGCGAAGGCCTTGGACAGCGCGGCGAGGTTCGCCTCGCCTTCGATGGGCGCGCCGTTGACGAAGAAGGTCGGGGTGACCTCGATATTGTCCTCGTTCATCGCCTTGAAGAAGCGGTCGTTGACCGCCTTCAGCGCCGCCGGGTCGCTGAGCGCCGCCTTGAACTGCGCCTCGGTCAGGCCGTACTGCAGGCCGATCGCCTCCAGGCCCTCGAACAGCTTGTCGCTCTGATAGATGGTTTCCTGCTTCTGGAAGATCGTGGTCAGCACGTCGAAATACTTGCCCGGGATCCGGCGGGCCAGGATGAAGCCGGCGGCGGCGAACTCCTGGGGCGGGGTCAGGAACTCGCGGAACACCAGCCGCACCTTGCCGGCGTCGATGAAAGCCTTGCGGACCGCCGGCAGCTCCGTCGTCCACCAGTGCGCGCAGTGCGGACAGCTGGCCGAGGCGTAGACCACGAACTGGACCGGCGCCTTGGGCGAACCCAGCACCATCTCGCCTGGGACCGGCGGCAGCGGCTTGGCGCGCGCGACGGCAGGACTCACCGCGCCAATAGCTAAGCTAGAGGAGGCGAGGCCCGAGACGATCAGCGCGCGCCGGTCCAGGCTCATTACTTCGAGGCTTCCGCGATGGCGGCGTCCAGGTCGGCCAAGGAACGCTCGCCGCCTTCTTCGCTGCCGACCTTCTTGCCGTTGACGATGAAGGTGGGCGTGCCTTCGATCTTGTCGGCCTTCATCAGCTTGTCGATGCGCTCGGCCGACTTGGCGGCGTTCTCGTCGCTGAGGCAGCTGTTGAATTGGTCTTCGCTCATGCCGGCGGCCTGGGCGATGGTCAGCAGCTCGCCGCGGATGTCGCCGGTTTGGAAGATGCTGGCCTGGGCGTGATAGATGGCGTCGGTCACCTGGAAGTACTTATCCTTGCCGGCGCAACGGGCCAGCATGGCCCCGGCGTTGGCCAGGCGCGGCTCGCCGGTCAGGGCTTCGCGCGACACGTAGAGGACCTTGCCGGTGTCGATGTACTTGGCCTTGAAGGCCGGGAAGACTTCCTCGTTCCACTTGGCGCAGTGCGGGCAGGCCACCGAGGCGTACTCGATCACCGTCACCTTGGCGCTCGGATTGCCCATGGTCATGTCGTCGGCGTTGACCTTGGCCCCCTTGGGACCGCAGGCGGCGAGGCTCGCCGCGAGGGCGAAGACGAGGGTGACGCGGGTGAGCAGCGAACGCATGAAATGGCCCTTCGGCGGTCGATTGGGAAGTTAAGCCCGATTCTCGTTAGGGAGCGAAAAAGGCGCAACCAAGACTGGGTCAAAGGCTTGAGCGCGGAGCGGTTGTCAACCGGCTCAGCGCTGGGATTGGAGTACGCCGCGCCCCAGCTTCAGCAGGGCCTGTTTCAGCTCGCCCTCGGGCTGCTCGGCCAGGCTGTCGGCGAGCTGTTTTTCCAGGGCCGCGTCCAGCGGCGGCTTGCGGCGCGGACGCTGGGCCGGCGCGGCGGCGGCCTTGACCGGGCCTTGGACGATGCGCAGTCGGGTGACGACGCCCTTGCCCAGCAACATGTCGAGGCGGGCGGTGATCTGCGGGGCCTGGTGCTGGATCAGCGAGGCCACGGGGCCGTCGACGCGCAGCTCCAGCGCGCCGCCTTCGCCGTTGCGGCCCTTGATGATGCGGACCGGCTCCGTCCGACGGGCGAGCGTGTCGCCGACGATCTCGCGCCAGCGGGTCTGCAGCGCGGCGGGACCTTGGCCGAAGCGGGTCTCCAGCTCCTTCAGCAGCGGCGCCAGGCTCTTGCCGGCGGGCGGCGGCGGACGACGCTGCGGCTTCGTGCGCTTGCTGCGCAGGATCGCGAGGGCTTCTTCCGGCGAGGGCAGGGGGCGGCGGGCCATGCGGGAAGGCTAGCACAGCGGCCGCCCTTCGCGGTAGGCGAGGGGACATGAAAGACCGCGACTCCCTCCGCTCGGCGCTGCTGTCCTGGTACGACCGCCAGGCCCGCGACCTGGCCTGGCGGGTGGGGCCGGCCGAGCGCCGGGCCGGGGTGCGCTCCGACCCCTACCGCGTCTGGCTGTCGGAGGTGATGCTGCAGCAGACCACCGTGCCGCACGCCACGCCCTATTTCCTGAGTTTCACCCAGCGCTGGCCGACGGTCTTGGACCTGGCCGCCGTGGAAGACGGCGAGCTGATGGCCGCCTGGGCGGGGCTGGGCTACTACGCCCGGGCGCGCAACCTGCTGGCCTGCGCCCGCGCCGTGGCCGCCCGGCATGGCGGGGTTTTCCCGGACACCGAAGACGGGCTGCGGGCCCTGCCGGGCGTCGGGGCCTACACCGCCGCCGCCGTCGCCGCGATCGCCTTCGATCGCGCCGCCAACGTCGTCGACGGCAATGTCGAGCGGGTGGCGGCGCGGCTGTTCGCGGTCGAGACGCCGCTGCCGGACGCCAAGCCGGAGCTGAAGGCCCTGGCCGGCGACCTGGTCACCGACGAGCGCCCCGGCGACTGGGCCCAGGCGCTGATGGATCTGGGCGCCACGATCTGCAAGCCCAAGGCCCCGCTGTGCGATCGCTGCCCGATCTCGACCTGGTGCGACGCCTATAAGACCGGCGCGCCGGAGACCTATCCGCGTAAGACCAAGAAGGCCGACCGTCCGCGACGGCACGGCGTGGCCTATGTGCTGACGCGCGGCGACACGGTGGCCCTGGTCCGCCGACCGCCGAAGGGCCTGCTGGGCGGGATGCTGGGCCTGCCGACCAGCGACTGGCGGGCCAGCCCCTATGCCGACGCCGAGGCGGTCGCCGCCGCGCCGGTCCCCGCCGCCTGGCGCGACCTGGGCGCGGTCGAGCACGTGTTCACCCACTTCTCCCTGACCCTGCGGGTGTTCGCGGCCGAGGGCGGAGCGGGCGACTTCGTCTGGACGCGGCGCGCGGGGCTCTCGGCCCTGCCCAGCGTGTTCCTGAAGGCGGCGCGGGCGGCGGAACGGCTGCTCTGAGCGGCGCCGCGCCGTTGGATCCGACCTTCGGCGGCGTTGATCTTGACGCCGCGGGCAGATCTAGCATCGGGCGAATTCATCCATGATGTTGACTCATGGTTGTATGTGGACAATGTTGGAGACCGTCGTTCGATGAATGGCGTGTGGAACCCGCTTAGAGCCGGGTGGGCCTCGTGAGGCAGTATCAAGCGCAATTTCAGTAGCCCGCCGGTTCGGACCCGTTCCGCTGACCTCATCGATGGGGAATGGCCCTGTGGCCAGCGCCCGACGTAGGATGGGAGGCTTGAATGAATTCGAGTGTTTCGGCAGGGCGTATCGGTTTCATCGCCATCGCCCTGGCCCTGACCGCGGCGTCGGTCCTGCTCGCGGCCTGTTCGCCCAAGCAGGCCGCATCGGGTCCGGACGCGGGCGGCAAGGTCATCCCGCTCCTGTCTGCGACGGATTTCAAGCGGCAGGAAGAGTGGCGCAACACCGTCAGTCGAAAGGCGCCGCCCAAGAAGGGCTGCTTCACGACGGAATTTCCGTCGGTGGACTGGCGCGAAGTGCCCTGTGTTGAAACGCCCAGCTATCCCATGCCGCCGCGATCGGGCGTCGTGCCCTTGAACGTCGGCAACGGCGACGACGTCGCCGCCCAGGCGCCAAGTGGCGTCATCTCGTCGACCACCGGCTCGTTCGACGCGCTGACCAACGTGACGAGCGAAAGCGGCCCGATCGGCAACGCCGGCGCGTCGCTGGCCAACACCTATACGCTCCAGATCAACACCGACTTTTTCACCACGACGACCTGCAGCACGTCACCGAACCCGAACTGTCGGGGTTGGGAACAGTTCGTGTTCGAGAACAATCCCTCGCACCATCGCGCCTTCATCCAGTATTGGCTGATCAGCTTCGATGGGGCCTGCCCGGCGAACTTCCAGACTTTCCCGACCAGCCCCGGCCACAACCATTGCGTCCAGCTGTCCAACACCAGCGGCGCTGTGTCGACCACGGCCGTCCCCGTCACCAATCTCGGCCAGGTCACGCTCACGGGCGCGGCCTCGGCCGGCGCGGACAGCATTGTCGTCACCATCGGCGGCACGGCCTTCACGCGTAACGGCGACAATTCGGTCAATGCGTCGTCGGGATGGAAGATTTCGGAATTCAACATCCTGGGCGATGGCGGCGACAGCAATGGCGTGGGCGGAACCGCCAGCTTCAACAACAACGCCGGCCTCACGACGCGGACGCGGATCAATTACGGCGGCGACGCCCCGCCCAACTGCGTCGCGACGGGGTTCACGGCCGAGATGAACAACCTGGGCTTCGGCCCCAGCGCCCCGGTCGCAAGCCAACCGGGTCCGGCGGTGATCTTCAACCAGGTCACCGGCGGCGGGCTGGCCAACTGCGCGGCGGCCACGACGGTGGGCGACACTCACCTGACGACGCTCAGCGGGCTGCTCTATGACTTCCAGGCCACCGGCGACTTCGAACTGCTGCGGACCAAGCCTGGCTTCGTCGTGCAGGCCCGTCAGGTTTCCGGCGCGCCGAACTGGCCCGATGCGGCGGTGAATTCCGCCATCGCCGCCCGCCTGGGCAGGACGACGGTCGCGGTCTGCCTCTCGCCGCAGCGTGTCATGATCGATGGACGGGAAGCGTCGTTGCAGGAAGGCGGCGTGCAGCTTCTTCCCGACGGCACGCAGGTCATGCGGCGAGGCAATGCCTACATCGCGCGCGCGGAGAGCGGCGACTGGGTCAAGGCCGTCGTGAACGCCAGCTATATCGACGTCAATGTGGGCCTCGGGCGGTGGCCGGTCGAGGCGCAGGGCCTGCTGGTCAACGCCGGCAACGTCGCGAACCAGGTCGCGACTCGCCAGGGCGCGGTCCTGAAGCTCCCCTTCGCCTTCGACGAGTTCTACCGTCGCTACGGCGAGAGCTGGCGGGTGAAGCCGGCGGCGTCGCTGTTGAGCGCGTGCGGCCGCGTGAAGGAGTCGGGCGTACCGTCCAAACCCTTCTTCGCGAAGGACCTCGAGCCGCAGCTCGCGCAGCGTGTGAAGGGCATCTGCGCCGAGGCCGGGGTCAAGGAGGGGCCGCTGCTCGACGCCTGCATGATCGACGTCGCCTTCACGGGCCAGAGGACCGCCGCGACCGTTCACGCCCAGACGCGTCGGCCGGTCGCCGTAGGGGGATTCCGAGGCGGCTGACCGTCGCCGCTTTTCAGGAAGGCGCGCGCCCGGGGCCTAGTTCATCCCCGCCCGGACCTGGGCGCGCAGCACGTCGATCGGGGCCAGGCCGGCGTCGGTCTTGAAATGCCAGTAGGTCCAGCCGTTGCAGGCCGGGGCCGATTGCACCAGGGCGCCGATCTTGTGGATCGAGCCCGACAGGTCGCCAACCGTGATCGAGCCGTCGGGGCGCACCTTGGCGGCGTGGGCGCCCTTCGAGCAGTAGAGCGTGTCGCCCGGCGACAGCAGGCCGGCCTCGACGATCGTGCCGAACGGCACGCGCGGCTCGGACCGCTTGGAGCCCATCACGTCCAGGTCTTCCGGGGCGATCGGCACGACCTTGGCGATGCGAGCCTTGGCGTGTTGCAGATATTCGGCCTCGCGCTCGATGCCGATGAACTTGCGGCCCAGGCGCTTGGCGGCCGCGCCGGTGGTGCCGACACCGAAGAACGGGTCAAGGATCACGTCGCCTGGCTTGGTCGTCGACAGGATCACCCGATAGAGCAGCGCTTCCGGCTTCTGGGTCGGGTGGGCCTTGTTGCCGTCGGCGCCCTTGATGCGCTCCTCGCCGGTGCACAGCGGGATGGTCCAGTCCGAGCGCATCTGCACCTCGTCATTGGCCATCTTGAGGGCGTCGTAGTTGAACGTGTAGCGTTTGGCGTTCTGGCTCTTGGAGGCCCAGATCAGGGTCTCGTGGGCGTTGGCGAAGCGGGTGCCCTTGAAGTTGGGCATCGGGTTGGACTTGCGCCAGACGATATCGTTGAGGATCCAGAAGCCCAGGTCCTGCACGGCCACGCCGACGCGGAAGATGTTGTGATAGCTGCCGATCACCCAGATCGCGCCGTCGTCCTTCAGCACCCGGCGGGCGGCCTTCAGCCACTCGCGGGTGAACTTGTCATAGGCCGCGAAGCTCTCGAACTGGTCCCAGTGGTCGTCGACCGCGTCGACCTTGGAATTGTCGGGACGCAGCAGGTCGCCGCCCAGCTGCAGATTGTAGGGCGGATCGGCGAAGATCAGGTCGACCGACTTCTCCGGCAGGGCGTTCATCTGCTCGATGCAGTCGCCCTGGATGATGGTTTCCGGCCCGAACTTCATGGTCCACGTCCCTAAGAAAGAGAACGGAATCATGAGTCTTGTTGGTGAAGGCTGTGTTGAAAAGTTTGGTTAACGGTTCTTAGCGATCGCCCTGGAGGATTTCTGAGACCCGGCCAGGATTGAGATTCAGCCGAACGGCAATCTCAGCGGCATGCATTGACGTTGTATCCGCCAGACGCAGTACTCGCCTCTTCAACCGAGGAGTAACTTCCGCCGACTTCCGGGGCATACGACGTGCCGCAGGACGTCGATACATGCACTCATCGACGATTTGACGGATGCCGTCTGCTTCAACCGACAAACCCTTGCCCTCGACATCTTCTGCCAGGTGCAAAAGCCGGTTTCGTGCCGCCTCGATATCGCTCATCTGACGCTCCCCATGCCTTAGAGGTCGATAAGGAGGTGGTGGTGAAGCTTAGTTGTTCAAGTATGCTGAAGCGTAGTTTTCTGCATTTAGGGCAATTATTTTGAGTCTACTTGGACTCATCTCCAAAGTCGAATTGAAGTTCGCGGATTGGAGCCCATCCAAGTCGGTGGATGGGAGAGGGTCCCAACTTCCTTAGTGCCTCAACATGAATCGGCGCGTGGTAGCCCTTGTGGCCGGCGAAGCCGTAGCCGGGATAGACCGCGTCCATCTCGACCATGATCCGGTCGCGGGCCTCCTTGGCCAGGATCGAGGCGGCGGCGATCGAGCACGACAGGCTGTCGCCCTTGACCACGGTCTTGATCGGGCAGGGCAGCTTGAAGCGGTAGTTGCCGTCCACGAGCGCGATGGCCGGCGTCACCGACAGGCCCTCGATGGCGCGGCGCATGGCCAGACCGGCGGCGTGCAGGATGTTGAGCTCGGCGATCTCGTCGATCGAGGCCATGCCGACCGACCAGGAAATGGCGACGGCCTTGATCTCTTCCTCCAGGGCCGCGCGGGCCTTGGCGGTCAGCTTCTTGGAGTCGTTGAGGCCCTTGGGCACGCGGGCGGGATCCAGGATCACCGCGCCGGCGCTGACCGGTCCGGCCCACGGGCCGCGTCCAGCCTCGTCCACCCCGCAGACCGGTCCCGGTCCGCAGGCCAGCTCCAGCATCATGTCGGGTCCGGACGGCATGGAGCGGTGTTTAGGCCGGTTCGGCGGCGGCGAAAAGAAGATTACATTCGTAATAATAGCGCTTGACCGGGTCGCGCTCGGCCGCTCATCTGATTACGCGTGTAATTCTGAGGGGCGGGCGATGAACGGCGAGGCAAGCTATCGGCGCGATATCGACGGACTGCGGGCGGTGGCGGCAGCCGCCATCGTCTTCCACCATGCTTTCCCGGTCCTGCTGCCGGGCGGCTTCGTCGGGGTGGACGTCTTCTTCGTGATCTCGGGCTACCTGATCACGCGGCTGATCGCCCAGGCGCGCGACGCGGGGACGTTCTCGTGGGGCGGCTTCTACCTGCGCCGGGCCCGCCGGATCGCGCCGGCCTATGTCGTGGTGGTGATGGCGACCGTGGCGCTGGCGACCTGGGTCGAGATGCCCCGGCTTCTGGCCCAGACCGGCGCGGCGACGGCGGCCTCGGGCCTGTTCGTCACCAACCTCCTGCTGCTCCAGACCCCCGGCTATTTCTCGCCCGGGGCCCAGCAGAACCCGCTGCTGCACCTGTGGTCGCTGGGCGTGGAGGAACAGTTTTACCTGGTCTGGCCGCTGGTCGTGACCGCGCTGTCCCTGCGGTGGGTCCGAGGCGCTCGGGCGGGGCTGGCGGCGGCCTTGCTGGTCGGCTCGCTGGTCCTGGCCCAGGCCCTGGTGGCGACCGGCGCGACGACCCTGGCCTTCGCCGCCCTGCCGGCGCGGGCCTGGGAATTCCTGGCTGGCGGGGTCCTGGCCCTGGGCCTCGTCCGACCGCCCGGCGACCGCAACACCGCCAACCTGGCCGGGATCATCGGTGGTCTGATGATCGCGGGCAGCCTCGCCCTGCTGAACGAGACCAGCGCCTTTCCCGGCCTGTCGGCGGTCCCCGCCTGCCTGGGCGCGGCGCTGTTGATCTGGAGCGGATCGGGCGCGGCGCCGGGCGCGGCCCTGTTGCGGCTCGCGCCTGTCGTCGGCCTGGGGCGGGTGTCCTATTCGTTCTATCTCTGGCACTGGCCGCTGCTGGTCCTGGCCGCCGACGTCGCCCAGCAGCCGCTGAGCGCGCCAGCGCGGCTGGCGTTGGTGGGTCTGGCCCTGATCCTGGCGATCCTGACCTGGCGCTTCGTCGAGCAGCCCTTCCGGCGCGGTTCGCTCGAGCGGCCGTGGCGGCGCCTGGGCCTGACGCTTCTGCCGCTGCTGGCGCCGATCGCGGCGGGGGCGCTGCTGTTCGTCACCCACGGCCTGCCGAGCCGACTGTCGCCGGCCGCCCGCGCCCTGGCAGACCTCGAAGAGACCGACGTCAATCCGGCGCGCGAGACCTGCCTGGAGGGCCAGGGCAAGGCTGGTCCCGACGCCTGCCGGTTCGGGGCCGCCCCCGGCGCCGCGGGCGACGAGGTCCTCGTCTGGGGCGACTCGCACGCCGACGCCCTGACGCCGGGCGTGGTGGAATGGGCTCGGCGGCGGGGCTGGAGCGTACGCGAGGCCGCCCGCAGCGGCTGTCCGCCGATGGTGGGGCTGAAGATCCGGCTCAGCGCCAGCTTCGCGCTCGACTGCGCCCCGACCGCCGAGGCGGCCCTGGACCGGATCGGGTCGGACAAGCGGCTGAGGCTGGTGGTGCTGTCCGGCCGCTGGCCGCTCTATCGCGGCGCGCCGCCCTTCTACGACGTCAACTCGCCGCGCGTGCGCGTCGAGGCGGTCGGAAGGCCCGGCTTCAAGCCCTCGATGACCGCTTCGCTGAGGGCCACGCTCGAGGCGATCGCCCGCCGCAATCCGAACGTCCGGGTGCTGATCGTCGGGCCCTTCCCGGAGCTGACCCTGGGCGCGCCCGAGTGCTTGGCCCAGGTTAAGCAGCTTGGCGGACGGCCCGAGGTCTGCGCCGACGTCGACGCCGAACTGCCCCTCTCGCGCGCCGGTCCGGCCGAGGACGAGATCCGCGCCGCCATCCAGGATCGTCAGGGTGTGGCGGCGGTCTTCCCGTCCGAGACGCTCTGCCGGGGCGGGCGCTGCCTGGCGATGATGGCCGGCCGGCCGATCTATTTCGACGACGACCATCTCTCGGCCTCGGGCGCGCGCCGCCTGGCGCCCGCCTGGCTGGACGCCGGATGGGCCGTGCTCGAGACGCCTCACCCCTGAGCGCGGCGGCCTTGGCGAATCCCGGTTCGACCCCTCTACTACGCGGGGATCATCGACCGGGAGACCGCCCATGACCGCGAAAGCCAGGACGATCGCCGCCATGGCCACCCTCATGCTGGCCTGCAACGGCGCGGCCAGGGCCGACGGCTGGACGCTGGTCTGGTCGGACGAGTTCGACGGCGACCGGCTGGACGAGGCCAGGTGGACCTACGCGGCCGACTGCGGCGGCGGCGGCAATGACGAGCGGCAGTGCTATGTCGTCAGCCCCGAGACGGTGTCGGTCGGCGGCGGCGTCCTGAAGCTGACGGCGCTCAAGCGCAAGACCACGGGCTTGGCCAATCCCTGGGCCGGCCCGACCGGACCGATGAAGACCGGCGACTACGCCTCGGGCAAGATCCTGACCCAGGGCAAGGCCAGCTGGCGCTATGGCCGCTTCGAGGCGCGGGCCCGCGTGCCCGGCGGCCAGGGCGTCTGGCCGGCGATCTGGATGATGCCCGAGCTGTCGGCCTATGGCGGCTGGCCCAAGTCGGGCGAGATCGACATCCTGGAGACCGTGAACCTGGGCGCGCCTTGCCCGCCGACGGGGGAGGCCTGCCGGGACGGGCGGGAGAACCGGATCTTCGGCACCCTCCATTTCGCGGCCGACGCCAGCGGCGCCCACCGCCAGCACGGCGCCTCGACGCCGATGCCGGTCTCGGCCGACGGCTTCCACGTCTACGCCGTCGAGTGGACGCCCGAGGCGATCACCTGGTTCGTCGACGATCGCCAATACGCCCAGGCCAAGGCGGCCGACTGGAAGCGCGACGATGGCGAGGTGGGGGCGGCCCCGTTCGACCAGCCGTTCCACCTGATCCTCAACCTCGCCTTCGGCGGCCGCTGGCCCGAGGGCGCCAACGCCAAGGGCGTCGACGAGGCCGCCCTGCCGGCGACGATGGAGGTGGACTGGGTGCGGGTCAGCCAGCGGCCTTAGACAAGGCTTGGCCTTATGGGCTTGGAAAGTCTGGTCCCGCTGATCTAGATGCGCGGGCGGCCGAGCGGTCGCGAGGGGACTTCTGATGAGCTGGCTGACCAACGCCGTGCCGCTGCTGTGGCTGCTGGCCTCCGGCGCGGCGTTCTTCTTCGTGTTCAAGCCCAATCCCCGCTGGGCGGTGGTCGGCACGCCGGCGCGGGCCCTGCTGGTGTTCGTGGCGGTGTTCCTGGGCGGGGCGGCCCTGATGGCGGCGACACGACGCGAGGCAGCGCCGCCGCCGCCCAAGGCCGTCCGTCCCGCGCCGCCCGTCACCTGGCCCGACCCCGCCCTGGTCCGCGCCCATCCGGAGCGATATCTGGCCTTGTTCCGAGTGAGGGCCGACAGGAACAAGGCCGGGGCCGTGCTGCTGACCGGCGCGGCGATCAACGCCTCGAACCTGCCGATCCGCGACCCGCGCCTGACCTGCCGGATGTCCCTTGGCGGGGCGTCGGCGGGAACCGTCACGACCGTCGTCCACGAGACCGTGCCGGCCGGCGGCAAGCTGATCTTCGCGGCGATCAACCTCGGCCAGGCCGACGAGGCCTGGGACCATTGGGCCTGCGCGGTCGTCGAGGCCAAGGCTGGCTAGCCCCCGCTTGCGCCTCGCTCGACGCCCCTTATGGTGGCGGTTCTGATCCGGGGATGTTTGATCGATGCATGGTTTCAAGATCGCGGCCGTCGCTCTGATGGCGCTCAGCCTGGCCGCCTGCGGCAAGTCGAAGTCGTTCGAGGCGCTGCCCGACGACATGGACCTGGGCTCCAAGGACGCCAAGATCACCGTGGTCGAATACGCCTCGGTCGGCTGCCCGATCTGCGCCAAGTGGCAGAAGGAGGTCTTCCCGGCCTTCAAGGCCAAGTATGTCGACACCGGCAAGGTCCACTACGTGTTCCGCGAGATGCTGGTCGGCGGCAACGAGGAGGTGACCGTCGCCTCGGCCGGCTTCCTGGTGGCGCGATGCGCCGGCAAGGACAAGTATTTCGCCGTCAACGACGCGATCTTCGCCAGCCAACCCGGGGTGTTCTATTCGCCGCGCGAGACGCTGTCCGACATCGCCAAGTCGGTCGGGATGAGCGACGAGCAGTTCAACAAATGCGTCTCCGACGAGGCGGCGATCACGGCCCTGAACAAGCGCGTCGAGAACAACGCCAAGGCCCACGGCATCGACGCCACCCCGACCTTCGAGGTCAACGGCCGCAAGATGGAGCCCGGCTACCACGCCCTGGCCGAGATCGACGCGGCGATCGCGGCGGCCGGGAAGTAGGTCACGCCACCCCCGCCAGCCGCCGGGTCAGCGCGGCGGCCGACATCGGCTGGGCCAGGCGGAACGCCTGGCCGGCCCACAGCGGGCTGAAGTCGCCGCGCCCGGCCGCCTCGGCCGCCTTGCGCAGCGGGGCCACCGCCGCGCCGGCCGTCGGATAGGCGGGGGCGCGGTCCGACAGCGGTCCGAGCTCGGCCATCAGCCGATTGACGATCCCCCGCGCCGGGCGGCCGGTGAACAGGTTGGTGACCGCCGTCTCCTCGCCCGAGGCCAGGGCCTGGCGATAGACGGCCGAGATGTCGGCCTCCGGCGTCAGCAGATAGGCGGTGCCGACCTGGACGGCCTGGGCGCCCAGGGCGAAGGCGGCTTCCACGCCGCGCCGGTCGGCGATGCCGCCGGCCGCGATCACCGGGATCGAGACCGCGTCGACGATCCGGGGAACCAGCGAGAAGGTCCCGAGCTGGGCGCTCAGATCATCCGTCAGGAAGTTGCCGCGATGGCCGCCGGCGTCGAAGCCCATGGCGATCACCGCGTCGACGCCGCGCGCCTCCAGCCACTGGGCCTCGGCCACCGTGGTCGCCGAGGACAGCACCTTGGCCCCTGTGCGCTTGACCCGCTCGACCAGGGCCGGGGCGGGCAGGCCAAAGTGGAAGCTGACCACCTCGGGCCGATAGTCCTCGACCACGCCGGCGAAGGCATCATTGAACGGCGCGCGGCCGGCGGCGGTGATCGGCGGGGGCGGGGCCAAGCCGGCCTCGGCATAGTAGGGGGCCAGGGCCTGGCGCCAGGCGGCCTGGCGGGCCGCGTCCTCGGGCGGGTTGTCGTGGCTGAGGAAGTTGAGGTTGATCGGCCGGGATGTGCCGGCCCGCACCGTGTCCAGCGCCGCCCGCAGCTCGGGCTCGGAATAGAGCGAGCTGGGCAGCGAGCCCAGGCCGCCGGCGTTGCTGACCGCGATCGTCATCTGCGGTGAGGTCGCGCCAGCCATCGGGGCCTGGATGATCGGCAGCTCGACGCCGAGCAGGTCGAGCAGGCGGTGAGAAGGGGCCATGTTCGCCTCCTGTGGAGACCCTAGGGGTCGTACTCAATGGAGGTTTTCATAGATTTCAAAGCAATAAATCCGTGTCATCCCGGAAGCCTCGCAGAGGCTGTCCGGGACCCAGGGGGCGGCGCACTGCGGCGGCCCCTGGGTCCGGCTCTACGGCCCGCTACGCGGTCCTACGGCCGGGATGACACCGCGAAGATCTGTTTCCGATTGAGTGCTGGACTCAACGGATCAAGGTTCGCCGGCGGCCAGGCGGCGGCGGTATTCGGGCACGGGCAGGCCGCCCCAGCCCCAGTTCTCCAGCGCGACCTCCTCGATGACGACGAAGGTGGAGTCCAGCGGCTTGTGCAGCACGTCCAACAGCAGCTGGCTGACGCCGGCGATCAGCCGGGCCTTTTCGTCGGCGGTGACGGCGGAGCGGCCGGGGCCGGAGCCTTCGCGGGTGACCTGGATGGTGACCATGGGCATAGGGGTCTCTCCTGTCGGCTGAAGGGCTTAGTGACCGGCGCTCTGGCCGCCGTCGACGTGCAGGATCTCGCCCGTCACGAAGCCGGCGCCTTCGAGGTAGAGCACGGCGTCGATGACGTCGCGGATCTCGCCCATCCGGCCGACCGGATGCAGGGCGGCCAGGAAGGCGTGGGTTTCCGGCGCGTGCATCGGCGTCTTGATCACCCCGGGCGAGACGGCGTTGACCCGCACGCCCTTGTCGGCGAACTCGATGGCCAACGACTTGGTGGCCGAGTTGATCCCGCCCTTGGTCAGGTTGGCCAGGGCCGCCGGCACGTCGGCCAGGGCGTGGTCGGTCAGGCTGGTGGTGATGCTGACGATGTGGCCCGAACCCTGCTTCAGCATCTGGGCGGCGGCGCGCTGGGTGATGTGGAAGAAGCCGGCCAGGTTGGTCGAGACCTTGGCGGCGAAGTCGTCGGCCGTATAGGCGGTGAACGGCTTGGCCTGGAAGATCCCGGCGTTGTTGACCAGGGTGTCGATCCGGCCGAAGCGGGCCAGGGCCTCGGCGACGATGCGGTCGGCGGTGGCCGGGTCGCCGATGTCGCCRGCGACGGCCAGGATGTCGGGGTCGGCGCCCTGCTTGATCGAGCGCGACGTGGCCACCACCCGGTAGTTACGGTCGCGATAGGCCTTGACCAGCTCGGCGCCGATGCCTTGCGACGCGCCGGTGACGATGGCGACCTTCTGTTCGTTGCTCATGACTTGCCTCGATGACGTTGTCCGGCGCGGGGATCGCTGCCGGATGAGAGGCAATGTCGGTTCGATCGGTGGTCGGGAGAATGAGCGCTGTGCGGCAGTCATTCTTCCGCAAGGCGGTGGAATGAAAGTCATCCAACTCTCCAGTGTCATCCCAGCCGCGGCGCAGCGGAGGGCCGGGACCCAGGGGCGGCCGGCACGGCATTCACGCACCCCCTGGGTCCCGGACAAGCCCTGCGGGCTTTCCGGGATGACACGGATTGGGGTGTTGTAAGGTTGGAATTATCGCGCCGTCAGCGCCTCGGCGTCCGCCGACAGGCCTGCGAAGGCGGCCTTCAGCCGGGGCGCGGCGAAGTCGAGGAAGGCGCGGACCTTCGGGGTCGCGGTCCGGCCCCGGGGGGTGATCAGATGGACGGGCAGGGGCGGCGGCTCGGCGTCGCGCAGCACGATCCGCAAGCTGCCGTCCAGGACGCTAGGGGCCACGTGATAGGTGTAGAGCCGCGTCACTCCCAGGCCCTCGACCGCCGCGGCCAGGGCGGCGCGGACGCTGTTGACCACCAGGCGGGGCTTGAAATGCACCGACCGCGCGACGCTCGCGCCCGGGGCTGGCGGGAACACCCAGGTGTCGTGGCCGAAGTGGGTGGTGGTGACGATCTGGTGCTTGGCCAGGTCGGCCGGCTCCGCGATGCGGGGGTGGGTGTCGAGGTAGCGGGGCGAGGCGGCGATCACCCGCTTGACGTCGCCGCCGACCCGCACGGCGATCAGCGAGGAGTCCGGCAACTGACCGACGCGCAGGGCGACGTCGATGCCCTCCTCGATCAGGTTGGTGTGGCGGTCCAGCAGCAGCAGGTTCACGCTGACGGCCGGATAGGCCCGCAGATAGGCGTCGATGACGGGGCGCAGGATCTCCTCGCCGCTGATCGGCGGGGCGGAAAGGGTCAGGGTCCCGCGCGGGGCTGAGCGCTCGCCCAGGGCCGCAAGGTCGGCTTCCTCCAGGTCGATCAGGATGCGCCGGCAGGCGGCGGCGTAGCGCTCGCCGGCCTCGCTGAGCCGCAGGCTGCGGGTCGTGCGGTGCAGCAGCTCGGCCCCGACATGATTTTCCAAGAAGGCGATCGCCCGGCTGACGGCGGCCGGCGAGCGGTTCAGCCGCCGTCCGGCCCCAGCTAGGCTGCCCTCGTCCAGCGCGGCGACGAACACCCGCATCGCCTCGATACGATCCATCCGGTCTTCCGCATTCCGCAAGGGTGGAGGTCAGGCGGCCAGGATAGCGCCGCTTGGGGGAAGGATCTACGCGCCACCGTGGATAGGGCTTTGCCTCACACCCTCCGCTTTCGAAGAATCCCTCTTCCATAGGGAGAGGGAGGGGCCCGCGCCGCAGGCGTGGGAGGGTGAGAGGTTACACCCTCTCCGGAAGAGGCGCCGTTGGCGAAAGGGTCTGAGATTTTCCGGCCAGCGGTGAAACCTCTCACCCTCCCACCGCTTCGCGGCGGGCCCCTCCCTCTCTCTATGAGAGAGGGGAACTCAATTCCGCTTCGACTTGGCCCAGGCGTTCCTTGCCGAAGAACATCTCGTCGCCGACGAAGAAGGTCGGGATGCCGAAGGTCCCGCGCCCCACGGCGGCTTCGGTGTTGGCCATCAAGCCGGCCTTCACCTCGGGATCGGCCGTCGCCGCCAGCAGGGCAGCCCCGTCCAGGCCGGCCGCGTCGGCCGCAGCCACGAACACCTCCGGATCGTCGAGCTTCAGCCCGTCCTCCCACATGCCTTTCAGCATCGCGTCCAGATAGGCCTCGCCCACCCCCGCGCGTTGGGCGGCGATCATGCCGCGCATCAAGAGCAGGGTGTTGACCGGGAAGTGCGGATTGAACCGGAAGGCCACGAGGTCATGCGCGGCGATGAACCGGCGCATCTCCAGCATCTCGTAATCCATCTTGCCCTTCACGCCGTTGAAGGCGATGGCCGGCGCCTGGTTGCCGGTGGCCTTGAAGATCCCGCCCAGCAGGCACGGCAGCAGGTTGACGCTCGCGCCATGGCGGGCGGCGAGCCCCGGCAGCACCTTCCAGGCCAGATAGGCGTTGGGGCTGCCGAAGTCGAAGATGAAGTCGATGCTCTTGGTGGTCATCTCGCGTCCTCCCCTCACCAGGTCTCGCCCCAAGGCCGCAGGTCGACCTCGTGCGTCCAGGCCGAGCGCGGCTGGCGGTGCAGCCAGACATAGTTCGCGGCGATGTCGTCGGGCTTGAGGATCTCGTCGCGGGCCAGCAGGCCCTCGACATCCTCGCGGATCGAGCGGGTGAACACGCCGTCGATCGCCCCGTCGACCACCACATGGGCCACGTGGATCCCCCGGGGCCCGACCTCGCGCGCCAGGCTCTGGGCCATGGCCCGCAGACCGGCCTTGGCCGAGGCGAAGGCCGAGAAGCCGTCCTTGCCGCGTAGCGAGGCGCTGGCCCCGGTGAACAGGATCGTGCCCCGGCCGCGCGGCAGCATGACCCGCGCCGCCTCGCGCCCCGTCAGGAAGCCGGCGAAACAGGCCATCTCCCAGACCTTGGAAAACACCTGGGCGGTGGTCTCGACGATGCCGAACCGCACGTTCGCGCCGATGTTGAAGACCACCACCTCCAGCGGTCCGACCTCGGCCTCGATGCGGTCGACCAGGGCCACCATCTCGGCCTCCTGCCGGGCGTCGACGCCATAGGCGCGGGCGTCGCCGCCGTTCTGACGGATCTCGGCGGCCAGCGCCTCCAACTGGTCGAGATGGCGCGGCCGGCGGGTCATGCAGACCGTATAGCGCTCGGCCGCGAAGGCCCGGGAGATCGCCCCGCCCMCCCCGKCGCCGACCCCCACCACCAGGCACGCGCCTTTGGATGCTTCGACCATGGGGGTTTCCTCCGTTGTCCTGCCGRCAGGTTCGTTCTTAATCGCTACGGAGTCAAAAGCCCGATCCGAACCCGTCCCGAAAATCCCTCTCTCTATGAGAGAGGGATTTCAGGCCGCCGCCAGCTCCGCCGCCACCTCGCCCAGCTGGTCGAAGCCGGAATTGACGCCCGCCTCGAAGCCCAGTTCGACGTGCTGGTCGCGGATGGCCTTGGTCTCGAAGGTCGAGGTCATGGTCAGGCGCGTCTTGCCGTCGTGTTCCTCGAAGACGATCTCGACCACGAAGCGCGGCGAGCCCGCGTCGAGGAAGCCGTTGTCGTAGGTAATGTTGCGGTCGGGCTCGATGACCAGATATTCGCCGCCGAACGGCGCGTTCTGCACGCCGCTCTCGCCGGTCATGGCGAAGCGGAACTGGCCGCCGACCCGGAAATCCATCTCGCACATCGTCAGCGGCCAGCCGACCGGGCCGAACCAGCGCTTGACGTGCTCGGGCTTGGAATGGGCCAGGAACAGGATGCGGGCCGGCACGTCGAAGTCGCGGTGGATCACGATCTGGCGGTCGGCGATGTCGTCAGGCTTGGTCGTCACGGTTGGCCTCCTCGGCGTGCAGCGTGTGGGCGTAGTCGGCGAGGCGGTCGTAAGCGCCCTCCCAGAAGCGGCGGTACCCGCCGACCCAGCGCTCGACCTCGGCCAGGGGCCCGGCCTCCAGGCGGACCGGGCGGAACTGGGCGCTGCGGCCGCGCGAGACCAGGCCGGCGCCCTCCAGCACCTTCAGGTGCTTGGAGATGGTCGGCTGGGCTAGGTCGAACGGGGCCACCAGGTCGTTCACCGTCGCCTCGCCTTCCGACAGCCGGGCCAGGATGGCGCGGCGGGTCGGGTCGGCGAGGGCGGCGAAGACAAGGTCGAGCGACGGGGGCGGCGCGGCGGTTGGGAGCATGGATCGCCTCATAGCTATATTGCCATATAGCTATATTGATGAGGCCGCCGTCAAGGCCTATCGCCGCTTCAGCTTCCGCAGGGCGGCCTGCATCGCCAGGGCCTGGGCGGCGGGCGGTTTGATCTCCGCCGCGAGGTCGCGCTCGGCGGCCTCGATCAGCGGCATGGTCGCGGCGGCCGGCCGGTGGGCGGGCTTTTCGGGCTTTGGCGGCGGGAGCAGGGCCACGACCTTGCGGGCCTCGGCCGCCATCTGGCCGCACAGCCTGGCCTTGTCGCGGGCCCGGGCGATCACGGCCGGGTCGTCGCTCTTTTCGGCCATGGCCCAGGCCGCGTCGAGGGCGGCCATCAGCTTGACCTGCAGGTTGGCGCACCATTGGCTGGGCGAGGGGGCGGTGGGGGTTTGGATCTGGCTCATGGGAACAAGCATGAGGCCAGGAAAACTAGCGGGGACAGGAAACGTGCGTTTTTGCGTAAGGGACTGTCGGGGAACAGAAATAGGTATTTTTTAGCGGGGATATCTATGGGAATTGGCGGCTCGCGCCCCCTCCGTCACGAGGCTTCGCCTCGCGCCACCTCCCCCGCTTCGCATGGGAGGAGGAAGCCGCATCCTCCTCACC